>DSCM01000075.1 GCA_011049115.1 Pseudomonadota bacterium | reverse complement strand
CGGCCGCCGGCGGCCGCAGCCGGTTGCCGGTTCTGAGTTTGTGGTTGAGGTTGACACGGTGGTGGTGGCTATCGGTAATGGTCCGAATCCCCTGGTGCCGTCGACGACCCCGGATCTGAAAACCAATCGTTGGGGCAATATCGTGGCCGATCCGGAAACCGGTGCGACCAGCATGCCCGGAGTTTATGCCGGCGGTGATATCGTGACCGGTGCGGCGACGGTGATTCAGGCCATGGGGGCCGGTAAAAAGGCGGCGGCGGCAATGCATCAGTATTTAAGCGGCAAGTAGAGGTGTTTTGATTTTGTGAAAATGCCCGGCTCTGTGGATGCCCATGGAGTTCGGGACGTTTTTTATGTTGAGTGGTTAGAAAAACGGCAACCTAATAGGTTGCCGTTTTTCTTTTTTTTGTAAGGTCGCTGCGGGGTGAGGAAAAAATCTGAGCTTGGTCCGGTCTGGGAAAGGTTCAGGGCGGGGCCGCCGGAAGGGTGATTGTGGTACGTTGTTTTATTGGGCCGCGCATTTTTTGTATGCATTATTCAATATGAGCTAAGGTTTGATTATTGTTGCTCTTTACAATCCAGCGAAATTGTTAATTTTTTCTCGTTATCGAGAGCTTTAAAAAATTCTTGACAATGAATATTTTCTGGATTATGTCTTTGCCGCTTTTTCCATTCCGGTTGTTTTAAAATGGTTTTGGGGCAGAGGTCGGGGCTGACGCACCGTTACCGGTAGCGGGTCCCCCTGGGCTCTTAAAGTCGTCGACTCCAAAGAGGGGGTTGTAAATGCCTGCGCCGCATGTTCTTGATTTCGTCTATATCATTGTGATTCTGGCCGGTGGTATTATTGCCGGATTTGCTCCCTTCGTTATTTCCGATATTTTTCGCCCTCGGACAATTAATAAAAAGACCCTGCTCACCTATGAATGCGGCATGGACCCTTTCGGCTCGGCCTGGGACATTCGTTTCGGGGCGGCTTATTATCTCTATGCCCTGATCTTTTTGGCGTTTGATGTCGATATTCTTTATCTTTTTCCGGTTGCTGCCGCCTATGACCGGGTTTCGGGGTGGCAGGGAGTGCTGGAACTTTTTATCTTTGTTGGCATTCTGACCCTGGCGGTTGCGTATGTGTGGGTTAAAGGAGTTTTTACGTGGGCGATCAAACGAGAGGAAAATTAAACGTTCACTCCTATGCGGCTGAGTTGCAGGCGCGGCTGGAAAGGGGGGAGCCGGGAAATCTGGTGGTTCATGATCCTGGGCCGCTGGTCAGGCATAAGCTGGCGGATGAGATTTTCAATCTCTGCCGGGCTAATTCACTCTGGCCTATGACGTTTGGCCTGGCCTGCTGCGCTATCGAAATGATGAGTCTGGGAATGGCGCGTTTCGATATTTCCCGTTTCGGGTCAGAGGTCTTTCGCCCGTCGCCCCGACAGAGTGATCTGATGATTGTCGCCGGGACGGTCAACAAGAAGATGGCTTCCGCGGTGATGACCCTGTATGACCAGATGCCTTCGCCCAAGTGGGTTATCGCCATGGGTAACTGTGCTATTTCCGGGGGGCCTTTCGCGGTCGAAGAAAATTATAACGTGATCGAAGGGGTCGATAAACTGATTCCGGTTGATGTCTATGTTCCCGGTTGTCCGCCCCGGCCCGAGGGGTTGCTTGAAGGGATTCTCAAACTTCAGGAGAAGATTACCGGGGTCCGTCATCCGTTCCCTCAGAGGAAGATATCCGATGCACCCAGCTACTGAAAAACTTATCGGGGCCCTGCGCAGCGAGCTTTCGCTTGAGGTTCGCCCCTGCGATTATTATCAGCGTGGCTACCACTATGAAATCGAAGTGGAAGCCGGTCAGTTAAGGACATTGGCCGCGATTCTTTTGCAGGAAAAGATGTTTCTGGTTTTTGTCGGCGGACTGCATGTTAAGCCGGCCATGCGGATTATTTATCAGTTCGCCAGTTATGAGCGGGCTTGTCGTCTACTGGTCAGAGTGCCGGTGGCGGCTGATAATTCCTTGCCGACAATCTCCGATATCTATCAGGGGGCTAATTGGCACGAGCGGGAAACCAGGGATTTTTATGGGGTCAATTTTGTCGGTCATCCCTATCTCAAACCCTTGATTCTGGCCGAGGAGGATGTTGATCTCAAGCCGTTGCTTAAAAAAGAAGCTGATCTTAAGGATCTGGCCGAAGTGAGTTGGACCGCGCCGGAAGCCGCAGAGTCTAAAACAGACCAGAAAAGGGCGGAACTGAGCTGATGAAAATTGCCGTGGAGAATAACCGGAATCGGGCTGATCTTGTACCGGCGCAGGATGTTCCGCTGGACAATCATTACTATCTTAACATGGGCCCTCAGCATCCCAGTACGCACGGGGTCCTGCGGGTTTTGCTGGAAATGGACGGCGAGTATGTGGTGGAGGCGCAACCGGTTCTCGGGTACGGCCATCGCATGCAGGAAAAAATGGCCGAGCACAAAAACTGGATGGCCTTCATGCCGAACACCGGACGGATGGATTACGCCGCAGCCCTGCCCTATAATCACGGATTTGTCGCTCTTTTCGAGCGGCTTTGCGGGATTGAAGTGCCGGCTCGGGCCGAGTATATCCGGGTCATCACTTCCGAGCTGAATCGGATTGTCAGTCATCATCTCTGGCTGGGAGCCTTCCTTCTGGATCTGGGCGCCTTTACGCCGATTCTCTATACCTTTGACGATCGTGAGCAGGTCCTTGATATTCTTGAAGACGTTACCGGGTCACGGCTGACTTACTGTTATTTCCGGGTGGGTGGAGTCTGCCGGGATATCGACGACAAATTCGTTGAACGTACCCGGGCCTTTATCAAGCGGCAGCGGGAGCGCTTCGAGGTGTACAATAAACTGGTTACCGGTAATATCATTTTCATCAAAAGGGCCGAGGGGGTCGGGGTGATTTCGGCTGACATGGCCATGCGTTACGGGGTTACCGGGCCGGTTCTGCGCGGCTCCGGAATCGCTTACGATATTCGTAAAAATGAGCCTTATTCTATTTATCCCCAGCTCGACTTTGAAATTCCGACCGGAACTAACGGAGACTCTCTTGACCGCTACATGGTGCGTTTGCAGGAGATTGAGCAGAGCCTGCGTATTATCGAACAGGCTCTGGATCAGCTGCCGAAGGGACCCTGTCTCGGCAAGGTGCCGAAAAAACTCAAACTGCCCAATGGTGATGGGAGTTTTGCGGTAGAGGCGGCTCGGGGGGAGTTGACTTATTATCTGGTCAGCGGCGGCGGCGAGATTCCCTATCGCTTGAAAATCAGGGTGCCGTCCTATTCCAATCTGAGTGTGCTGCCCGAGTTGGGACGAGGCATTCTGCTGGCTGACCTGGTTACTTCCATGGGCAGCATGGACCTCGTAATTCCGGAGATTGACCGTTAGAATCAAGGTTGAGGGCGGGCTGGTTTTGTCTAAAGTCGCTGATGTGAGTCCGGCATCGTCCATCGTCCGTTAAACCCAACTGCAAAGGCTTTTTACCTGTATCGGTTCTTCTAGACTGGAGTAAGCGTTATGCCCCCTGAGTTATTACGCATGATCAGCGCCGCGGTTTTGGTGGTGGCGTTTGTCTTTCTCAATGCCATGTTGCTCGGTTACATGGAGCGAAAGGTTTCGGCTCATATTCAGCGTCGTCCCGGTCTGATGGAAGTCGGTCCGCACGGGGTTCTGCAGCTGCTGGTCGATGGTCTGAAACTGATCGGTAAACAGTTGGTGGTGCCTGAAGGAGCCCACCGATTTCTGTTCCGCTTAGCTCCATTGCTTTCTTTTGCTCCCTGCGTTCTGCCTTTTGCGGTAATACCCTTCAGTCGTAAAATTCAGGCTGTATCCATGGATGTCAGCCTGATTTTTGTCCTCGCTATGACCTCGATTAATGTTATCGCCATTCTTGTGGCCGGCTGGGCTTCAAATAACAAATATTCCCTGTTTGGTACCTTTCGCTCCGTCGCCCAGGCGGTCTCCTACGAGATTCCAATGCTGCTTTCCCTGCTTGCAGTGGTTTTGATGACCAGTACTTTCAGCTTGCAGGGGATTATTGCAGCGCAGAAATATTACTGGTTCATCCTGGTTCAGCCGGTGGCGTTTATTATCTATTTTATTTCGGGTCTGGCGGAGACCAACCGCGCCCCCTTTGATATGCCGGAGGCCGAAAGTGAGCTGACTGCCGGCTTCCATACCGAGTACAGCGGTATGGGATTCAGTTTCTTCTTTCTCGCCGAATACGCCAATATGTTTACGGTTTGCTCGATCGCCACCATTTTATTTCTCGGGGGGTGGAAAGGGATTCCGTTACCATTTGGCGACTATACCGGAGTCATCTGGTTTCTGCTCAAGGTCTATGGCTTGCTTTTTTTCATGATCTGGATTCGCTGGACCTATCCCCGGGTGCGTTTCGACCAGCTGATGACTTTTTGTTGGAAATATTTGATTCCTTTTTCTCTGGCTAATCTTCTTGTCACCGCAGTAGTGGTTAAACTGATATGAATAATCGAGGATATTTCGGAGAACTTTGGTTCGGCGGCAAGAGTCTGCTGATCGGTCTGAAAGTAACCTTCAAGGCGATGCTGCAACCCTTGGTGACGGTCCAGTACCCGCGCCAGAAATGTGACATCACGCCCAACTATCGTGGGCATATCGAATTGGTTGTGAATCCGGACAGCGGAATCTGCGACTGTATTGTCTGTGGAATGTGCGCCCGTTCCTGCCCCTCCGGCTGTATTGCGGTCGAAGGTGAAAAGAAAGATGGGGAAAAAACCAAAACCCTGACGGTCTTCGCCCTTGATTTTACCAAGTGCAGCCTCTGCGGCAGTTGTGTTGAAGCCTGTCCCAAAGGGGCGATTGACTATTCACAAGACTATAACATCGCGGGCTTCAGTCGGGAAGAGTTTCACTATGATCTGATTGCGCGGCTTCAGCGCCGGCAGCAACAACCTCATGCCGCGTCCGCCGGAGGCAACTGATGGCTTACGGAATTTTAACTGAGATTTTTTTCTACCTTTTTCTGCTCCTGATTGGCTTCGGGGCGCTGGTGGCCGTCAGTTCCCATATCCTGATAAAAGCCGTGATGGGGTTGGCAATGGCTATGTTCGGAGTGGCCGGTCTCTATCTCTATCTCAACAGTCCCTTTCTTGCTTTGATGCAGATTCTGATTTACGTCGGCGCCGTCTGTATTATGATAGTCTTCGGGATCATGGTCGGCTATACCCCCAGGCAGTTGGCGGAATATGCCATTGGTCCTGAAAATACGATTCTGGCAGTGATTACCGTCCTGCTGACTTCCGGAGTCCTGTTGTTCGGTCTGGCGCGCACTCAGTGGGTAAAGGCCGCCGGGGCGGGCTCCGGGGATTACAGTCTGGCTTTCCTCGGAAAAACGCTGGTGAATCGTTTTGGTTTGGCTTTTGAACTAATTTCGGTAGTTCTGTTAATCGCGATAGTCGGAGCCGTGGCGATTACCTGGAACGGAAAACGCAGGGGGCTGAAAAGTGATTAGTGGTAACCTTCATACATATCTGGTTGTTGCCGTGGTCCTGCTTTGCCTGGGGTTGTACGGGATGATGCAGCATCGCAGCCTGATCGGCATGCTGATTTCGATTGAGTTGATTTTGAACGGCGCCGGTTTGAATTTTATGGCCTTCAATCGTTTTCTGGCGCCGGACCCGGCCGTGGGGCAGATTTTTGCTTTGTTTATTATGGGCTTGGCCGCAGCTGAAGCGGCGATTGCCGTAAGCTTGATTTTTGCCGTCTACCGTAAATATAAAACATCCGATCCGGAGCAGATCAGCGATCTGCGCGGCTAAGCGGGGACAAGAGGTATTTCTTGAATATGGATACGATTATTACCAGTAAAATCCTGCTCACCTCCGCCCTGCCGATGTTGACGGCTCTGCTGGTCATGTTTTCCGGCAAAAGACCGAACCTCAGGGAATCCTGGTCGGTAATCGGAGCCCTGCTGACCTTTCTCTCGGTACTGACGCTGTTGCCGCAGATTCTCAGCGGTGGAACTTATGAATACACCCTGGCGACCCTTTATCCCGGGGTCAATATCAAGTTTCATCTTGATGGACTCGGTATCATGTTTGCCGGTACGGCCTCCTTTTTATGGATTCTCGCCGGTTTTTACTGTGTTGGTTACATGCGCGGCCTCAATGAACATGCCCAAACCCGTTTTTATGTCTGCTATGCGGTTTCGGTCGGTGGGGCCATGGGAGCGGCTTTTGCCGGTAATCTTTTCACTTTGTATCTCTTTTATGAAATCATTTCCATCTTTACCTATCCCCTGGTCGCTCATCATCAGGATGCCGAAGGTTACGAGGGGGCGCGCAAATATATAGTCTATCTGATGTTTACCTCGAAAGCCTTTCTCCTGCCGGCGATGGTGATCATTTATCATCAGTGCGGCACCCTTGATTTTTGCTACACCGGTATCCTGGACGGAATTTTTCCGGCTGGTGCCAACAAACTGCTGGTCACGGTTTCGTATTTACTCTGTCTTTTCGGCTTTGCCAAAGCCGGGATCATGCCGCTGCATAACTGGCTGCCTTCAGCCATGGTGGCTCCAACCCCGGTCAGTGCTTTGTTGCATGCGGTAGTGGTTGTCAAGGTCGGAGTTTTTTCGACCAGTCGCGTCATGCTCTCGGTTTTTGGCGTGAAGCTGCTGCAGGATCTCAATTTGGGAATCTTTACCGCCTATTTTGTTTCTTTTACGATTGTTACCGCCTCGATTATCGCGTTAAGTAAAAGCAATCTCAAGGCCCGCTTGGCCTATTCGACCATCAGCCAGCTTTCCTATATAATCCTGGGGGTCGCCATGCTGACCCCCAATGGAATTACCGGCGGGCTTATTCATATCGCCAACCATGCCTTTGCCAAGATTACCCTGTTTTTCTGCGCCGGGGCGATCTTTGTCGCCAGCGGCAAAAAGGATATCAAGGAGCTTGGGGGCTTCGGTTATCGCATGCCGATTACCATGATGGCGTTCGGGATTGCCTCGCTGAGTATGATCGGAGTACCTCCGTCCAGTGGTTTTGTGACCAAATGGTTTCTGGCTTTGGGATCCATGGATCTTAAAAGTATTGGTCTGCTGATCGTTCTTTTGGCCAGCAGTCTGCTCAACGCCGGCTATTTCGTGCCGATTTTTCACAAGGCCTTTTTCGGAAAGCCGCTACTTGCCGATGAAGGTTTGAGCGGCAGTCTGGAAAATCAGCCAATGATCATGCTGATGGTTGTGCCGTTGCTGATAACCAGTATCATCTCGGTGGTGCTTGGTGTCTACCCCGATCTTTTTCTTCGGATTATCAATACAATGGTGGGGTCATGATGGTTACGCTTCTAAGTTTGCTGCGGGCTCATGTAAAGGCTCTGAAGTGGGTCTTTTTCGCCTTTCTACTGGGAACCCTGCTCTATGATTTCCTGGTTGAAAGACATCATCCTCATTTCTGGGGCGACTCCGTCATTGGCTTCTGGGCGTTGTTCACGATTTTGGGCTGTCTCGGAATGATAGTGTTTTGCAAGGGGCTTTCGCACGTCTGGCTGGCTCAGCGTGAAGATTTCTACGATAAAGAGGATACCGCTAATGATAAGTAGCACTATCTTTCTCCATCCGGCCTCCTTCTTTATAGTCGGGGCCCTGTTGCTGCCGTTTTTTAGTCGCTTTAAACTGCAGAAAGTGCTTCTCCTGGCCGTCCCCCTGCTGGCTTTCTGGCAGATTCATGCCTTGCCGGAGAGTTTTGGGGTCTGCCATTTCATGGGTTTTGAGCTGGTTTTCGGTAAGGTCGATAAATTGACCTATGTTTTTCTCCATGTTTTTACCCTGATGGCGGTGATCGGCTCGGTCTACTGTCTCCATGTCAAGGAAACCGGGCATCATATGGCCGCCTTTTTGTACGTTGCGGGTTCTCTCGGGACTACGCTGGCTGGTGATTACCTGACTATTTTTATCTTTTGGGAGCTGATGGCTTTTGCCTCGACCTTTCTTATCTGGTATCGCAAGAAAAAACGTTCAATCGAGGCCGGCTATCGTTACTTGTTAGTGCATACGGTCGGCGGCCTTATTCTGTTGGCCGGCATTTTCCTCAGATATCAGCATTGTCATGATCTGACCTTTACCAGGATTGCCGTAGAAGGGGCGACCATGGCCGACTATCTGATCATGATCGGTTTCATGCTTAATGCCGCAGTACCTCCTATTCACGCCTGGCTTCCGGATGCCTATCCGGAAGCAACCGTGACCGGAGCTGTCTTCATGTGTGCCTTTACCACCAAGACCGCCGTCTATGTTTTGGCTCGCGCCTTTCCGGGTTTTGAAGTTCTGGCCGTCATGGGGGCAATCATGACCCTCTACGGGGTCGGCTATGCGGTTATCGAGAATGACGCGCGCCGCATTCTGGCCTACCATATTGTCAGCCAGGTGGGCTATATGGTCTGCGGAATCGGGATCGGCACGGCCATGGCGGTCAACGGAGCCTGTGCGCACGCCTATGCGCATATCCTTTATAAAGCCCTGCTTTTCATGGGGGTGGGTGCGGTTCTGGAAATGACCGGCAAATCCAAGCTCAATGAGCTGGGTGGGCTTTATAAACGGATGCCCTGGGCCATGTTTTTCACGGTTATCGGCGGGGTTGCGATTTCCGGTTTTCCTCTGACCAGCGGTTTTGTCAGCAAGTCCATGATTATTGCGGCCGCCGGCGAACATCATCGGGTTTTTCTTTTGCTGATGCTCAGTCTGGCCGCAGTCGGCACCTTTCTCTCGGTTGGAATTAAACTGCCGTACTTTATCTGGTTCGGCAAGGATTCCGGAGTTGAAGCCAAGGAAGCGCCCTGGAACATGAACCTGGCCATGGTCTTTGCCGCCTTTATGTGTATTTTTCTGGGCGTCTACCCGGAATATCTGTACCGGATGCTGCCCTTTGCGGTGGATTACCATCCTTATACCGCTTATCATCTTTCGGAAACCCTGCAGATTCTCGGTTTTACCGGGCTGGGCTTTTATCTGATGGTTAATTATCTGCACCCGGAGCCCAAGAGCAATCTTGATGTTGACTGGTTTTACCGCAAAGGATCCCTGGTTTTTATGTGGGTGGCCTGTAAACCGATTAGTCTTGCCAACGACTGGGTCGGTGAGGTTTACAGAACCGTCGGGTTACGTTTTACCAAGGCGGTGGCCAAAGCTCTTTCTTGGTTTGACTGGGAGGGCATTGATTGGGCGGTTGACGGGTCCGCCAAAGGGGTTGTGCAAAGTGGAGATCAGATGCGCAGTCTGCAGACCGGGAAGCTTCAGCACTATGTCGGCGGAGCGGTAGCCGCTCTGATGATTGTTTTACTGGTCGTGGTTTTTCTCTGAAAGTATCCGCCCAGGTTATCCTGCCGGAAGGCAGCGCATTTGTTCGATAGATATTTTATCAATCTCTGAGAGAATACTATGCACATGGAAAAATATCTGATTCTCAACACCCTGAGCTATCCGGTGCTATCGGTGATCATGGTGGTTCCACTGTTCGGCGCCCTCCTCAGTCTTCTGCTTAAGAATGAACAACGGCTCAAGGTATTCGGTATGTTCGTGACCTTGTTGACTCTAGTACTGTCGTTGCCGCTCTACAGCTGCTTTGACCTGCATACCGCCAAATACCAATTCGCCGAATTAAGGGCCTGGTTTCCGCTGCTTAATCTGGATTATGTGGTCGGAGTCGATGGTATCAGTGGACTGCTGGTGTTGTTGACGACCTTGATTATGCCTTTCTGTGTTCTTTGTTCCTGGCGGTATATCGGTAAACGCGTCGGTGAGTTTATTTTTGTCATCCTGGTCATGGAAACCGCCATGATCGGGGTCTTTGTCAGCCTTAATACCGTGCTTTTTTATATCTTCTGGGAAGCGATGTTGGTTCCCATGTTTCTTTTGATTGCCGTCTGGGGCGGGGCTCGCAGGGACTATGCTTCGATCAAGTTCTTCCTCTACACCCTGTGCGGCAGTATCTTTCTTTTGGTCGCCATCGTCGCGCTTTACATCAAGACTGGAACCTTTTTCATCCCTGCCCTGATGGACCATGAGTTTTCCTTTGCCTATCAGATGTGGATTTTTCTTGCCTGCGCCCTGGCCTTTGCCATCAAAATCCCAATGTATCCGCTTCACACCTGGCTGCCGGCCGCCCATGTCGAGGCCCCGACCGCTGGAAGTGTCATTCTCGCCAGTATTCTGCTGAAAATGGGAGGTTACGGTTTTCTGCGCTTCTGTCTGCCGATGGCTCCGGCAGCCACGGTGTACTGCATGCCCTATTTGATCGCGCTGTCGTTGATTTCGATTATCTTTGGCGGTTATCTGGCTCTGGGGCAGACCGATATCAAAAAACTGATCGCCTATTCCAGCGTCGGCCACATGGGTTTTGTTACCCTGGGGATTTTTCTGCTCAACGACCAGGGACTTAAGGGTGCTATCCTGCAGATGATCAACCATGGGATCACCACGGGTGGGCTGTTTATCATGGTCGGGATGATTTACGAGCGCACTCACAGTCGCGAGATAGCCGATAATTCAGCGCTGGGAATGCTGATGCCGGTCTACGTTACCTTTCTCGGGATTTTTTCGTTATCATCGCTGGCCTTTCCGGGAACCAACAGCTTTGTCGGGGAGTTCCTGGTGTTGCTCGGAGCTTTCAAGCAGAGTTCGCTTGTCGGTTTTCTTGCCATTCCCGGCGCTATTCTTGCGGCGGCATACATGCTGCGGCTCTTGCAGCGTATGGTCTGGCATGATTCCGATGGACACGGCCATCATCACGAGGGTGAGGAGGGAGATAAAGCCCACGCTCACGCTCTTGTCGATCTTGATCTCCGGGAAATTATCATAGTAGTTGTGCTTGCCGGGTTTGTTTTCTGGATCGGACTTTATCCAGCTCCCCTGCTGAAGTTTATGGATGCCAGTGTCGCTCATCTGTTGGAACAGCTGGCGGCCGGCGGGATCCATCTGCCGGCGGGCGGGGGGGGGCACGCCGAATCGCACGCCCTGCTCGAACTCGGGAGTTGGTTTAAACAGGTTATGCCCTTTTAGCCGCTGGAAAGAAGCGTTTAGCCTTGGCTTAAGGGAAGGCTGTTATTCATTTTTAATAGGTAATGCGCATGCAAATAAACCTGATCCTGCCAGAAATTGTTCTGATTGTCACCGTCCTGATGTTGTTTGCGGCCTCTTTGCTAAAACGTAAAGGAAAAGTGAAAGCTGCCATTGTCATGGCTGGCTCCGGCCTTGCCTCTGCGCTCACGCTTCTATCCCTTTTCTGGTCAGGAAGTCTTTTCTGCGGGGCTTATCAGATAGATGTTCTTTCCCAGTTGAGTAAATTTTTTCTGACCGGCGGCCTTTTTCTGGTTTCCTACATGTCTAGAGATCTGGCCGGGATTGAAGAGGAAATGCGGAATGAGTTTTCTTTTTTTCTGTCACTGAGTACACTGGGGTTGGTGATGATGAGCAGCGCAGTTGAGCTGCTGACGATACTGGTCTGTCTCGAGATTTCTTCATACGCACTTTATGTGGTGATCTCATTTCGTCTCAATCCGGGGCAGCGTCAAGAGGTTGAAGCCGGTATCAAGTATGTAATTTTCGGGGCTGCGGCGACCGGTATCTCGTTGTTTGGGTTAAGCTATGTTTTCGCCTTCTGTCATTCCACTTATTTGGTTGAGATCAGCCGGCAGATGCCGGAAATTATCGGAGCTCAGTCTCTGGCCGTAATCGGAATGGTTCTGCTGCTCAGCGGCTTTTTCTATAAGTTGGCCATGTTTCCAATGCATGCCTGGACTCCTGATATTTATCAGGGAGCCTCCAATGAGACCACTGCTTTTATTGCGACCTTACCCAAAAT
>DSCM01000074.1 GCA_011049115.1 Pseudomonadota bacterium | reverse complement strand
GAACATAAAACGCTGGAAATTAACGGTGCCATGTGTTAATAAATACAACTATTGGGCCGCGGTCAGAAAACCGCTCTCACTTAAGTCATGACGGAGGGTGACTCAGGCCTGCGGGTTCCGGGAAAGCATGGCCTGGTGGTCTATAAGAAGACCTTTGACCTTGGGGACTTGCAGATAAGCTAAAATAGAGCCGCATCGTCTCAGGTTTGGATCCGCCTGGAATTCAGGCCGGGCCGCTGAAAACCAGGTGACTTCCAGCCATTTTTAGTTTTGAGGGTGCTCGGTGCTTTTCCGTCAGATCTCGCGATATTTCGTCGTCCCCCCACCTGCAGCGCCTGAAGCCCATTAAAATTGCTGCTTTTTGAGCGTGCTGGCGCGAGTTCAGCCATCGGGGGGCGCGGGAAAACCAGAAGCTTTAGCCTTGGAAGTGGAGGGCAATCATTTTCAGCCTCCGGGAACTGAATCTCTCCCTCAGTTTGCCATTGCGGCCACCCAGGTGAAAGCCCATTAGTTTTTGAGCTGGTGTGTTTGGAAATTACAAGGTTGGTATGATTAATTCAATCCATAAAAGTTGTATGATATCTATTTGCTGGTTTAGCGGGAGGTTTTGGTTATGCGTTTAAAGCTCAGTCGTCAGATTTTTTCTGGTTTGATTGTGATCGGCGGTTTGTTGGTTGTGCTCGGCGCTGTAGCCTATATTGGGGTCGGCGACATGACTCGAATGGCGAATCGCTCCCTGGAGGCAGTGGATACGATTACCCGGCTTCAACGAATGGAGATAGATCAACTCAGATTTACTGGCGAGGTCGAACAGACCCTGCTTCAGGATTATACTCCAGGACTTGTGATCAAGGTCGAAACCGACGATCACCTTTGTAATTTTGGCCGGTGGCTTTATGGTGAACCGAGGAAAGAACTTGAAACGCTCTACCCGGAATTGGCGCCGATTCTGAAAGACTTTGAAGAACCGCATCGGATTTTGCATGAATCAATCAAGGAGATTAACCTCAATCTGATTGAGGCCGAGGATCTAGAAGGTGCAAAAAATGATTATCGGGCCCTGACCCAAGATGCCCTGCAAAGTGTTGTCAAGGTCTTTGCCCGATTAGATGAAGCGTTATTTAAAATCGAAAAGGATGCGCATCACAAGGCGCTGACAAAACAGGGGCAGGTTAAGTTTCTGGTGCTGGGCGTGGCGATAGCCGGGGTTCTGATCGCTCTGCTGGTAGTCTTTTGGGTGCGCTCCGGTTTCGTCCGCATCATGGGCGGTGAGGCCGAGGATATGAATGAGATGCTGACTAAAATCGCGGACGGCGATCTGCGTGTCAAGATCGCCGCCGGAGCCCGGCCCGGCAGCATGCTGGCGGCCATGGCGGAGATGAAAAATGGGTTGACCGTCATCGCTGGAGATATCTACGCTGGGGTGGAACAGCTGACCCTGGCCTCAGCTGAGCTGGCGACGCTGTCCGAAAAACTGGGCGATGCTTCCGGAAATGCTTCGGGCAAGAGCAACACGGTAGCGGCCGCGGCCGAAGAGATGAGCGTCAATATGAATTCGGTCTCCAACGCCTCCGAAGCGATCGCCGGTAACGTCAACATGGTGGCGGCCGCGGCCGAAGAGATGACTTCGACGGTGGCGGAAATCGCTCAGAACACCGAGAAAACCCGCGCAATCAGTTTGGCTGCGGTGGAGCGCACCCGGCAGGCCTCGGAAAAAATTGACGAACTGGGACGGGCTGCGCAGGAGGTCGGCAAGGTTACGGCGGTGATCAATGATATCTCGGAGCAGACTAATCTGCTGGCTTTGAACGCGACTATTGAAGCGGCCCGGGCCGGTGAAGCCGGTAAAGGTTTTGCCGTGGTGGCCAACGAAATCAAGGAGCTGGCCCGCCAGACTGCTGAGGCGACTCAGGATATTCGCCGGATAATCGAGGAGATTCAGGGCTCGACCGGAGCGACTGTGTCTGAAATCCGGGAAGTAAGCAGCGTTATTGAAGAGGTGAGTGAACTTGTAACCACGGTGGCGGCCGCGATTGAGGAACAGTCCGCTACCACTCGGGAAATCGCCGGCAGCGTGGCCCAGGCTTCCCATGGCATCGCCGAAATCAATGATAACATCGCCCAGAGTTCAACGGTTGCAGGAGAAATCTCTTCCGATATCGCCGAGGTCAGCTCGATTGCGGCGGAGCTCAGTGAAAGCAGCGCTCAGGTCAACAACAGCGCCGCCGATTTGGGAGGGCTCAGCGAGCGGCTGAAAAATATTGTTCTGCGTTTCAGGCTGGAGCGGCCGGCAGAAGTTGCTAATTCCGTATCGACGTTCGCAAAAACTCAAAGTGGTGGTGAGATCGCGGATCTGATGCCCTGGTCTTCAAGTTTTGAAAACGGGGTCGCTGAATTTGATCGGCAGCATCACCGGTTGGTGGCTTTGGTCAATGAGCTCTACAAGGCTATGAAAAGGGGGGAAAGTCGTGACGTTGCCGGGCAGGTCCTGGATGAGCTCGTAGATTATACGAACACTCATTTTGCCGATGAGGAAAGGTTGATGGTTGAATGCAAATATCCGGATTATGACAGGCATGTCGCTTTGCATCGCGACCTGGTCGCTAAAGTGGTTGACTTTCAGAAAAAATTTAAAGCCGGGCAAAGCACTCTTTCTCTGGATCTATTGACTTTTCTCAAAGACTGGCTGATCGGTCACATCAAAGGAGTTGATCGAAAATACGGACCGTTTTTCAACGGCAAGGGAGTTTTCTGAAATCGCCTTTCGGGTTTTGCGACTTATCGTTCACTTTCGTTGTAAGGGAACAGGAACATAAACTGAGATGGTGCCTGTTTGCGACCAGCGGCTGTTCGTAGGGTGCGGACTGAAAGATCCGCTTGGGTGCGGTGGGGCTGGTTTCCGCATTATAGTTGAACAAATATATTTTGCATTGAAAATGAGGGCGACAATTTCGTCCTCGTTTTTTTTCTTACATTTAAACGGCGGGGATGAAGTCAGTGTTTTTCGTATGAAGTATACAGGTTGCCTCTTGACAAAGCTTTCGTGCTTATGTTAACAAGCCCGCCGTAATCTTCAGATGAGTGGTTATTCATCGATGATTGAGTGAATCTCGCGGCCCGGACCTTTTCAGGGTTTTGAGGGTTCGTTGTAATTTTTCGTAACAAAAGCTGTTAGGCCGGGTGAAAAATGATGCCCCGGCATTAGAAAACCAGCAGCTCAGAATTTTTTGTCAGGTTTCCGGTGCCAGCTGCCGGAGTAGGGGAAAGAAAGGCTATGCTGAATTCACTTGATGCATTGATTATCGGTTTGAGTTTAGTGCTTCTGCTTTACGGAAGCGCCAGGAAAATCGCACGGTGGCGGGTTGGTGAACCGGAAAGCCGGAAGGGGGAGGCCGGCAGTCGTTTTGCGGCCATGATCGCGTCGGTTGTTGGTCATGACCGGATTATGGAGGAATCCTGGCCCGGCTATATGCACCTGTTCATTTTCTTTGGTTTTATGGTTCCATTCCTGGCCGTGGTTTTTGCCCAGCTTCACATCGCTGCTCTGGCACCTGCGGCGGCTGGTGGTATATCCCTGGTTCTCGATCTGATCGGCGGATTGGCTCTGATCGGTCTGTTGATGGCGGTTTACCGGCGCTATGTCCTTGAAGCCGAGCGTCTTGACGAACGAGGGAACGAGGATGGCCTGCTTTTGCTCTGGCTGTTTTTTATTTTTCTCAGCGGTTTTGCGGTGGAGGGCCTGCGTCTGGCGATAACCACTCCGGAAGGAAGCTGGTTCGCCCCACTGGGATCCCTGATTGCCTTCGCCCTTTCTCCCTTCAGTTCCGGCTTTGACGGACAGACCATCGGTTGGGTCTGGAGGGTTCATTTTTACGCCGTCATCCTGCTTGTCGGCACCATGCCGTATACCAAACTTTTTCATGTAATCAGCGGTATTCTCAATAACTACTATCGTTCGACCGGAGCCAAAGGCGTCGTCAGCCTGCTTGATGTGGAAAATTCGGAGACTTTCGGGGTCGCCCATGTCCATCAATTTACCTGGAAACAACTGATGGACAGCGACGCTTGTATCCGTTGCGGTCGTTGTCAGGACAATTGTCCCGCTTATCTCACCGGCAAACCGTTGACACCCAAAAAGCTGGTCCAGGATATCCGTCAATGTCTTTACGATAAAGCCGCGCTTATCAAAAAGAGGCGGTCAGACGGAGAAGATCTTACCTGGGGGCTGCCCGATGACGAAAAGCCCTTGCTGGGCAGTTATGTGAGCGAGGACGAAGTCTGGTCCTGTACGACTTGCCGGGCTTGTATGGAAGTCTGCCCGATGTTCGTCGAGCACATTGACAAGGTTGTCGATTTGAGAAGAAATCTGGTTCTCATGGAGAGCAGTTTCCCTGTCGAAGTCCAGACCGTGTTTAAAAATTTCGAGAATAACAGCAACCCCTGGGGCCTCGGCTGGGCTGATCGGGGCAACTGGGCGAAAGGCAAGGACGTTACTACTTTCGCGGAGAACAGTGCGGTTGATTACTTGTTGTGGGTTGGTTGCTCAGGCTCTTTCGATGACCGTTACAAAAAGGTGACAAATGCTTTTGTCAAGGTTCTGAACGCGGCAGGGGTTTCGTTTTCGATTCTCGGTGCTGAAGAAAAATGTTGTGGCGATTCAGCCCGGAAAATGGGTAATGAATATCTCTATCAGACGCTGGCCATGGAAAATATTGAGACCATGAACGCTTACGGCGTTAAGAATATTCTGGTAATGTGCCCGCATGGTTACAACACTCTGAAGAAAGATTACCGGCAGTTGGGCGGACACTACAATGTCATGCATCATACCGAATTTGTCGCGCAATTGCTGCGTGAAGGGCGCTTGCAGTTGAAACGTCCTCTGGCGGTTCGGGCGGTTTATCATGATTCATGTTATCTGGGGCGCTACAATGAGGTTTATGAGGAGCCGCGCTCGATTTTGCGTGAGCTTCCCGGGCTAGAATTGGCGGAGATGGAACGCCATCACAAGCGTGGTTTCTGCTGCGGAGCCGGAGGCGGGCGCATGTGGATGGAGGAAACCCTGGGTACCAAAATCAACGATAACCGGGTCGGCCAGGCATTGGCGCAGCATCCGGAAATCGCGGTGACCGCCTGTCCCTTCTGTATGGTAATGTTTGAAGATGGGTTGAAGTTTCATAATCGGGAAATGGACGTCAAAGTTAAGGATGTGGTTGAACTGGTTGCGGAAGCCCTGGAGGTTGGGGATGTTTAGGAAATTGATAACGCAGGTGGTTCCGGAGAAGGGGCGGCTGCGCGTGAAGAATCGTTGGCTTTTCTGGAGTGTAGGGCTGAGTTTGGTGCTCGGCGGACTTTTCCCCGCCGGGCAGGTGCGGGCAACCACGCTGACGAATGCCTCTGCAGAGCCGGTTCTGATGCTCGAGGAAGATGGCCTGCTGCCGATACCGCTTGAGGTGCCCAAACTGAGAACGACCGAAGAGTGTATGAAATGTCACAAGGAACCTAATCTGGCCTCCGGGCGGCTTGATGGTTCCCAGGCTCTGCTTCAGGTTGATGCCAAAATTTATCAGCAAACCCTGCATGCGCAAAAGCTTGAGTGTGTCGATTGTCATGAAGACGCCGCCGCGGCTCGGCATTGTCGGAGCGGCTTCGCCAAAGTGAACTGCCTTGCCTGTCATTCGGATAGCGAGGGACTGTTTCCTCTTGGAGCCCGGAAACGACTGGCTGAAAAAGGTATCAAGATACCCAAAAGAAAGCTCATGACCGATAGTTATTATCTGCAGACCAAACACGGCAAGGCTTTACTGGCCGGGAAGAAGGATGCCCCCAACTGTTACGACTGTCATACCCGGCACTATATTTTCGGTGCTCGTATAGAACAATCCACGGTCAACCGGGCCAACCTGACAGAGACTTGCGGCGTCTGTCATAAAGAGAGGAAGCTTTCAACCATGCTTGAACGGCTTTCAACCTTTCGTCTGGAAGCGCATCGCAAAGGAGATTTAAGTTTCGATTATGATCGGGGCAATTGTCTTGATTGTCATCAGGGTGAAGCGGCTCACGGCGAAAAAGTCAGCGAGGCTCCCTGTGCCCGCTGCCATGACACTAAACGCACGGAAAAGGAGATCTCCTTGGCCGGTCTGGGACCCTTTCATCTCTATCCTGATTATGAAAAACAGTACCCGGTCTGGTGTCTGCGTAATTTCTACGGGTTATCGGTGTTACTTCTGCTGGTCGGAGCCGCCGGGGCGCTCCTGCTCTTCGTGTTATACCGCTCGGCCGGCTATTATCGTAAAGAAGGAGGCGAGTGAGGAAAACCATGTCCAATTCGCATCAGAAAAGAGATAAAAACCTGCCGCGCTGGGGGATGGTAATCGACCTGAATCGCTGCGTCGGCTGCCATACCTGTGAAATCGCCTGTAAGATTGAAAATGATGTTCCATTGGGGATCTGGCGCGCGTGGGTCAAGGAAATTGAAAAGGGTGGATATCCGGATGTTGTCCGGGCTTTCCGACCGACACTCTGCAATCACTGTGAGAATCCGATCTGCGTCAAAGTCTGTCCGGTTAATGCCGCCTGGCAACGCGAGGACGGTATCGTTATGGTCGACCCGCATCTTTGTGTCGGTTGTCGTTACTGTATGTCGGCTTGTCCTTACGAGGTCAGATATATTCATCCCCAGAAAGGGATGATCGATAAATGTGATTTCTGCAGTACCAGGGTGGATGCTGGGCTGCAGCCGAGTTGTGTTGAGGCCTGTCCCAGCAGTGCGAGGATTTTCGGCAATCTTAACGATCCCAAGAGCGAAGTGGCCAGACTAGTAGCGACCGAGGCTGTGGCCACCCTGAAACCGGAAATGGGTACCGGTCCAAGAGTCTATTATATCGGACTTGATCCGGCGACGATGGAGATTAAGCGGGAGGCTAAACTGATATGGGAAAAGTAGTTTTCGATGTTCAATATCAGACCACTCTGGCCTTTCTGATCTCTTACTATTTCTATTGTACGGGATTAAGCGCCGGATCTTTCATGATTTCCACGCTTTCTTACGGCTTCGGTATGAGCAAGTTTAAACCGGCCAGTAAAATGGGGGTGGTCGCGGCGGTAATCCTGTTGCTGCTGGCGCCGCAGTTCCTCCTTATGCAGGTCGGCTGGCCGATTAAATCGGTTTGGAACCATTTCGTGTATTTAAATCCCGTATCGGCTATGTCATATGGAGCCTTTCTATTGATGCTCTACCCGATCAACTCGATAATCTACGGTATTTTCATGTTCAGGGGGAATATGAAAATGACTAAGATTTTCGGCCTGATCGGCATTCCTATGGCCCTTTCCGTGCATGGTTATACCGGCTGGATCCTGGCCCTCGGAGTCGCGCGAGATTATTGGAATACCGGTCTGATGCCGATCGTTTTTCTGTTTTCGGCCATGGTTTCCGGAATCTCGATGATGATTCTGCTGATTATGATTCGGGATCGTTTTTTTACCGCCGAAAAAGTCATTAATGATGAACTTATCGGTAGTCTGGCTAAACTTTTGGGCTGGCTGTTGGCGGTTGACCTCTTTCTGGTTTTTTGTGATTACAGCGTTCTCCTGTACTCCAAGCTGGAGGCTCAGGAGGTAGCGCACTTCATGTTGTTCGGCAAGATGTCATTCTGGTTTGTGATCGTTGAAAACCTGATCGGAAAAGTGATACCCATGATAATTGTCATGATTCCGGGAATGCGCCGCAGCTATTTCTGGCTTGTAGTCGCCGCCGTGATGAATATGGTCGGTATTTTGGCCATGCGGATCGTTACCGTGTATGGCGGTCAGGCCATTCCCCTGATGTAGGGAAGTCTTGCAAAAGGACGTTTTGAGATGAAAATAGATCGCAGAAATTTTTTGAAACTGGGGGCGGTCAGCGGCGGTGCCCTGGCCTTGCCGGATACATTAAAGCTGGCGGAAAAGTATCGTAAGCCGTGGAATCGTCAGCAGGCCAGGACCCTGAGGAAATTCAGAAATCCAATGCCGACGACCTGTGGGCTTTGTGAGAATCGGTGCGGCTTGATATCTTATAGAGAAGGGGATCGGATTGTGATGTTGCATGGCAATCCGGCTCATCCTCTCAATGAAGGTAAACTTTGCGCTCGAGCCTATGGCCAGCTTGATCGGCTCTACGATCCGGATCGGATTTTACAACCCAAAGTACGAGATGGCGAGCGCGGCAGTGGTAAATGGCGGAATGTCAGTTGGGCTGAAGCCTATCGGCTGATCGCGGAAAAGCTGACACCCTACAAGGCCGCCGGCGGAACCGGAGTGGCCCTTTTACTGGGGCGCAGCGAGCTTATGGAGGAGCGTTTGCTTGAACTCTTCCCTCAGGCGCTGGCGGTGGAAGATTTGCCTGATCAGGCCCTGAAGAAATTGCGCCTGCAGCTTTATGGAGTGAGTGGCTGTCATCGTGATTTTGCCGGCAGTCGTTTCATTCTTAACTTCGCCGCCGATCCTTATATCAGGGGATCGCAGATGTTGACCGATATGCGTCAGCTGATTGCCGGACGAGTAAAGAACGGGGCTAGACTGGTGACCGTCAGTGGGCGTTTAAACAATACCGGAGGCCGCAGCGACCTCTGGTTGCCGGTGGCTCCGGCTGATTACGGGACCTTGGCCCGCTCCCTGGCTTATTGTCTGCTTGAAAGTGGTCTTTATGACGCCCGCTCCCTTTCCCGACAGAGGCTTAAAGTCGATGAATTAAAAGCGCTGCTGAAAAGCTATCAGCCGTCCCTGGTTGCCGACCGGATTGGTTTGCAAGAAGGTCAGATCACGGATCTGGCCCGTGAAATGGCGCGTAAAACCCCGGCCATGGCGATTTATGATGAGGAATTGCTGTCGGCCCACGATGGCTGGCATAGTGCGGCGGCCGTAGAACTTTTGAATGTGCTCCTCGGCAGCCTGGGACGTCCCGGAGGATTGTATTATTACAGCGAAGAGGACGGACTGGGCTCCGGTCTCGGACGGTGTGCCGGTCAACGTGAACGAGAGCGAGTTTCACTGGACTGGTTTGCCGACTGGCTGCAAGGCAAGGGTAACCGGCCGGCGGTTTTGAGCTATGCCTGCAATCCCGCTTTCGCGACCTTCAGCGGACCCTATTCCCATGTGTTGTGGCGCAATCCGTATAAAGTTCCCTTTCATCTGGCAATTGATACCCATCTCACTGAAACTTCGGTTTTTGCAGATATTATTCTCCCGGCGGCGACTGAACTTGAGGGTTGGGGGGTGGCGGATATGCCCCTGGCCGACGGTCGTCGAGTTCTCTCGCTGCGCCAGCCGGTTTCGCAGCTGGTTGATGAAATTCTGCTTTTACGGCAGGCGAAGGCGAACAATCTCGATTTGTTTGCGACCCGGCGGCAGCCGGTCGGAGAGACTCGGGATTTCAACCAGATTGTGCTGGAACTGGAAAAGGTTCTCGCAGGTGAGAGTGAGAACGCGGCTCCGAGGTTCAAGGCTTGGCTGGAAGAGCAGTTTTCTGCCCCTCAATTTGCCGCCGCCGGGATCGCTTGGCATAAATTGCAGGCCAGTGGTTTTCAGTGCTATCAAGACAAGTTTGAAACGGCTGATTTGAGGCCATCGCTTACCATCAGCAAATTTGCACCTTTTGCGAAGTCCCTGGAAATAAGCGCAGAGGATAACTTTACCCTGATTCCTTACCGTTGGCACGAACTTGATAATTTGACGGCCAATTCAAAGTATTTATCCGAGTTAAGGCACGATAATCCCTTGTGGATTCATCCTCGGCGGGCTTTTCGTCTGGGAATTTCGGAGGGTGACCTGGTTCAGGTTAAAACTAAAGCTGGTACCCTGGAAGTACGAGCCTGGCTCAGCGAAGCCATTCATCCTTCCTGCGTGGCGATTGCCCTGGGGCTCGGTCATACGGAGATGGGGAAGGTTGCCAAAGCCCGAGCCATTGCCGACAGTGATCCCATGACCCGTTCGTTGCTGATACATAATCCGATTCATTTTACCCCATTTTCCTTTCGTTTGCGCTCCTGGGATAAGGTCGAGCCGATCTGGTGGCAGGAAAAAGGAAATGGCGTTGATATCAGACGTATTTTTAAAAGCGATAGAGACCGGGAAAATTCCGGCATGACTACGCTTGATACGACGGTGCGCCTCAAAAAGGTTTGATTGGGTCGACAAAAAAATTTCAACCGGCGGGTTGAGTCGATTGGTTGGAGAAAGTGGAATAACCATCCTGTAAATCTTGGTTATCTCCGAAACTCTAAGGATATTTCGGTGGCTTGGCCGCTGACTTTTTTACAGAACCGTAACCAGCAAAGTTGTGCCTTTCTGGCGTTTAGCCGCAGTCACTTGAAGAAGTTGCTGGGCTGATACTCCGTAGCAGAAGGATGTGATTAGGTGAAAAGCGTATGAAGATTGATTTCAGCTTCTATAGTGATCAGCCGGTCTGGTTGAAGACCAGTTTGATAATCGGTATCGTGGTTTCAGTGATAGTTGGTTTTTTTGCGATTGCTCGTTACACTGATAAGGATGATGGACTTTGTCGTAGTTGTCATCCGACAATCCATGAGCTATGGCACTCCTCTCAGTCTCATCCGGCCGCCAAAGTGACCTGCTATGAGTGTCACACTAAACCTCTGGGCGCCTTTCCTGAATCAGGCAGCAATCCGATTGTTCATTATCGGGACAAAATCATTCCGGTGCATTACAACAGCGGCCGCTCGGTTTTGAATGAAAACTGCCTACGCTGTCATTCCGAGATTCCTAAATTGCAGGAGGTTAAAAGCACGCGGATTGTCAAGATCTCCCATGCCAAGCATTATAAGGCCGAAAAAGTCAAAATTGATGACTGCATGGTCTGTCATTACGCGGTAGCCCATGATAAATACGCGATTGCAACCAACCGTCCGAGAATGCAGGGCTGTTTTCTGGGAGAATGCCACCAGGCTGACACGAAAGCTGATCGTTGCGAATTGTGTCATTTTGTGAAGTTGGTGGAAAAAGAAAAAGTTCTTGAAAAAATAGAGGAAAAATAGTAGGGCGGCGGGGTCATGATAATGAAGAAAATGACCCCGTTTTTCAGATCCTTGCTTAACAGTTAACGTTAACTGACTTTGGAGCCCTCTGATGATGTCTGAAAATGTTCAATATGATCTTCTTCAGGGTCTTAAAGTTTTGGATCTTACCCGGCTTTTACCGGGACCTTTCTGTAGTATGGTGCTCGCCGATTACGGCGCTGAAGTTCTGAAGGTTGAAGCCCCGGGCGAGGGTGACTACTTACGGGGCTGGGCTCCGTTGGTAGATGGTATCAGCGCTTTTTTTTTAGCGGTCAATCGCAATAAAAAATCTCTGACCCTGAATCTTAAGTCGACCTCCGGTCGAGAACTGCTACGTCGGCTGGTTCTTGAGTACGATGTATTGCTGGAAAGCTTTCGCCCCGGGGTGATGGAGCGTCTGGGTTGCGGCTATCAGGAACTGCGCGCCCTGAAGCCGAAACTGATTTACTGCTCGATCACCGGTTACGGTCACAGTGGACCGGAAGCTTTCAAGGCCGGTCACGATCTTAACTATATGGCGGAAGCCGGGGTTCTCAATACCACTGCCAATCGCGAAATCCCAAATCTTTCCGGAATTCAGGTGGCCGATGTTGCCGGCGGGGCTCTGACCGCGGCCGGCGCGATTCTGGCCGCTTATGTCAGGGTGCTGAAAGGCGGCCCCGGAGCCTTTCTGGATATTTCCATGACCGATGGTTTGGTCAGCATGCTGCCTCTGCTTTCCGCATATCATTATGCCCTGGGGCTGGAGCCGTCTCCGGATACGACGATTTTTAACGGGCAGCTGGCCTGTTATCAGATCTACCGGACCGCAGAGGGGCGGGAAATTGCTCTCGGCGCTCTCGAAGAAAAATTCTGGCGCAATTTCTGCGCTGCGGTTGGTCGGGAAGACCTGATTGCCGGTGATCATCAGGAGCCGGCCCGGCAAGAATATCTGAAAAGGGAGTTGGAGGTTTTGTTTGCCGCGCGTTCGGCCCAGGCCTGGCGAGAGTTGTTGGCCGGCCGTGACACCTGTTGTGAGGTGTTGCGCACCATGGCCGAAGTCCAGGCTGATCCTCATTTTCAGTCCCGTGGGATGTTCTGGCGGCTTCCTTTGCCTGATGGGCGTTATCTTACGCAGACGAATTGTCCGGTGATGCTTGACGGCTTCAAGCCCTCCGCGCACCGGCAAGCGCCGGGTCTGGGAGAACATACAGATGAAATCCTACTTGGCCTGGGGCTCAGCGCCGAGGAAATAGCAGATCTGAAAGCAGCACAGATTGTCTGATTGTAAGTTGGTGGCATGGAAATTCAGGAGACGTGGTATATACATAGCTCATTTCTGAAATAAATTAATCTCCACGTCATTTGGGTGCATGAATTTACCTGCGGCCAGTGACCAGATTAAGGTGACGCTAATAATGATACCAAGACTGAAACAGCGGGCAATCGATTTTATTCAACGGCACGCCGTTGTCGCTGGAGGACCGGAGGGCAATGATTTTACCTTTGGAACCCTGGTTTCAGCCCTGTCCATAAATTCGGAAGAAAATGGGTTCGCCAAGCTCAGTGCAGCTGAAAAATATCTCGGCGGTGAGGTTTATACTTCCTTTGCTTCCCTGGAGTTAAAGCCCAATCTTGAAGAATGTCTCGCCAAGGACAATTATCCTTTGCCTTTGACTGTTGACCGAGAAGGGTATCATGGTGAGAGACATTATGATTTCTGGTTGAGCGGTTTGCTTGATTATTGCTTGATAAAGCAGCGGGCTTCAGCCCATGGCTTAGAGCTGGCAGTTGGGTCACGGATTTTTGACTTTGGCTGTGCCACCGGCAGGGTGTTGCGACATTTTGCCGCCCAGGAAAATGGAATTGAAGTCTGGGGTAGTGATATCAATGGTCGTCATGTCGAATGGGTGAGACGGTATCTTCCTGGAAAGATAAGGGCTTTTCAGAGTACCAGTTTGCCTCATTTGCCCCTTGAGGATAATTATTTTGACTGTTTATATGCTTTTTCAGTTTTTTCTCACATAGATTTGCTTGAACATGCATGGTTGTTGGAACTCAGGCGCATTCTGAGAAAAGGAGGCGTCGCTTACTTGACGGTTCACACTGAAAATACCTGGAAGGGGATGAAAGCGGGAGATGGGATTTATGATGCGCTGGTCGATGGGAATCAATATATTGCAGAGTACGATGTAACCCCATCCTTTCTCGCTTCTCCCATGCCGAAAGACAGAATGGTATTTACTTATAAAACAGCTAAAACTTATAACAGCAATGTTTTTTTGAGTACAAAATACCTGGTTGATGTCTGGGGAAGATATTTTGATGAAATTGTAATTTATCCCGGCGGTCATAACTATCAGGATGTGGTCTTGCTGAAAAAATAGTTGGAGGCGAGAGCGCTGCGCCAAAAATATAGAGTAACCGGTTCGAAATTTAGTCCTGCGCCGTTGATTTTCGGTTTGAAAAAACTAAGGAAATGAACTGATGAAAAAGCTTGATTACGGTCCGCAAGGCCCGGGTTTGGGCTGCGGGGCTCGCTTCCGCATTAGAAGTCAATAGTTTAGTGTTCTTGAGGAGATTAAAATGGTTAAGGATGTAGTCATTGTTGCGCCGCTGCGGACGGCGATCGGAAATTTTCAGGGCGCTCTGTCCTCTCTCACGGCGACCGAGCTTGGAGCTCTGGTCATCAACGGCGCCATCGAAAGGGCCGGCCTTGATAAGAACCTGGTTGATGAAGTAATTATGGGCAACGTCGTGCCCATCGGGCTGGGCCAGAATCCGGGTCGCCAGGCCATGATCAAAGCCGGTTTGCCCATGGCCGGCGGTGCGATTACGGTTAATAAGGTCTGCGGATCGGGTTTGAAGGCGGTGATGCTGGCTGAACAGGCGATCAAGGCCGGGGATGCTGAAATCATCGTTGCCGGCGGCATGGAAAGCATGAGTAATATTCCTTATTATATGCCTGGGGCCAGGGGCGGATTGCGCATGGGCAACGGTCAGCTTGTCGACTGCATGGTACATGACGGTCTCTGGGATGTGGTCAATGATTACCATATGGGCTATACGGCCGAGCTGGTCAGTAAAAAGTTTTCCGTTACCCGTGAAGCCATGGATCAGTATTCCATCGACTCAAATGCCAAAGCCTTGGCCGCGATAGAAAATAACCTGTTTGCCGATGAAATTTTGCCGGTGATGATAGCTCAACGCAAGGGTGATCCTTATGCCTTTGTTACGGACGAAGGACCGCGGGCGACAACTCTGGAAGCCTTGGCTAAATTGCGTCCTGCTTTTGATCGTAATGGTATTGTTACCGCCGGCAACGCCTCTAAAATCAGTGACGGGGCCAGCTGCATGCTGGTCATGAGTGCCGCTAAAGCTTCTGAACTTAAATTACAGCCTTTGGCCCGGATCGTCGCGCAAGGGGCGGCTGGGGTTCCTCTGGAGGACGTTCTGGTGGCTCCTATCAATTCGATCCCGAAGGTTTTGCAAAAGGCCGGTCTTGCAATCAATGATATCGATCTGCATGAAATAAATGAGGCTTTCGCCACCTCTAGTGTGGCTATCATCAAGGCACTTGGCATTGATCCTGCCCGTGTCAACGTCAACGGTGGCGCCGTGGCCCTGGGGCATCCGATTGGTTGTTCCGGAGCCCGGGTTCTGACTACTTTGATTTATGCCCTGCGGCGTCGGCAGAAACGTTATGGCATGGCGTCGCTTTGTCTGGGTGGCGCTGAGGCGGTATCCATGGTTATAGAAAATCTGGCTTAGTATTAAGCGAACCGTTATCTGAGCTCAGTGACAATCATACTTATAGGAGATGCGAAAATGCGTGAAGTAGCAATCGTCAGTGCCACCCGGACTGCGATCGGAACCTATGGCGGCAGCCTTAAGGATATTCCGGTGGTTGATCTCGGCGCCACCGTTATCAGGAATGTTCTCGAAAAGATCGGTTGTCGTCCCCAGGTCGGAGCCGATGTCGCCGCTGCCCGCCCTAAGGCCTTACAAGGCCATGATTGTGAAATCGGAAGTAAATATGGCGCGTGGGAATCGGCCCTGACCGAATTGCAGGTCGATGAAGTGATCATGGGAAATGTGGTTGGGGCGGCGCAAGGTCAGAACGTTGCCCGCCAGGCCATGATTCGGGCGGGGCTTCCCTGTGAATTCGGTGGGTTTACGATTAACAAGGTTTGTGCTTCGGGTTTGAAGGCCGTGGCTCTGGCGGCCCAGTCGATTGCTCTGGGCGAGGCCGAGGTGGTAATCGCCGGCGGCATGGAAAATATGAGCCGGATTCCTTATGCCCTGCCGACGGCCCGCTGGGGGGCGCGAATGGGGAATGTCGAAGCCGTCGACCTGATGGTGCATGACGGACTGTGGGAGATTTTTTACGGTTATCATATGGGATTGACGGCAGAAAATATTGCTGAGCTTTATGGTATCAGTCGTCGTGAGCAGGATGAACTCGGCGCCCTTTCCCATCAACGGGCCCGGGCCGCGATCGCTGCCGGCATGTTTACGGAAGAGATTGTTCCGGTGATGATTCCTCAACATAAAAAGGATCCGCTTGCGTTCTCCATTGATGAACGGCCGATGGATACCACGGTCGAAAAAATGGGGCGGCTGCGCCCGGCCTTCAAAAAAACTGGTACGGTTACTGCAGGCAACGCTTCCGGTATTAACGATGCTGCGGCCGCTCTGCTTTTGATGACCCCGGGAAAAGCGGCGGCCATGGGCCTGAAGGTTAAAGCTGTAATCAAAGGTTTCCAGTCAGGCGGTCTTGATCCCGCGTACATGGGTCTGGGTCCGGTGCCGGCGATCAAACGGCTGTTGTCAAGGCTCGGCATGGGTCTGGAGGCGATCGATTACTTCGAGCTCAATGAAGCCTTTGCTTCGCAGGCGATTGGTTGTGTGCGTGAGCTCGGAATTAGTATGGATAAAACCAATATCTACGGCAGTGGAATATCTCTGGGTCATCCGATCGGCTGTTCCGGAGCCCGCATTCTTGTGACCCTGTTGAACGTTCTTGAAAGAAATGATGCCGAGCGTGGTCTCGCCTCTCTTTGTATCGGCGGTGGTCAGGGCGCGGCCATGGTGGTTGAAAGACGCTGATCTGGCCGCCGGCTGGAGTTTAAGTTATATTCAATTTCATCAGCCTGTATGCAGTAGGTTTTGCAGGCGGTTTGCTGATTCAGGAGAAGCATATGGAGATTAAAAGATTTGGAGTTGTCGGGGCCGGGCAGATGGGTAACGGGATTGCCCAGGTGGCCGCTCAATCCGGGCTGCAGGTAGTGATGCATGATATTGCAGATGCCTTTGTCGAAAAAGGCCTGGCGGTTATTAAAAAGAATTTGCAACGTTCGGTTGACAAAGGGAAAATGGATCAGGCTGAGATGGATGCGGTGATGGGACGCATCAAGACGACCACTCAGCTGGCGGATATGAAGGACGTAGATTTCGTGGTTGAAGCTGCGACTGAAAATGAGAAAATCAAGTTGGATATTTTCGCTCAGCTTGATCGTATCTGTCCGGCGTCGGCGATTCTGGCCTCTAACACTTCGTCGATTTCAATTACCCGCATCGCCGCGGCTACCAGGCGGCCGCAGAAAACCATCGGCATGCATTTCATGAATCCGGTTCCGGTCATGAAGTTGGTCGAGGTTATCCGTGGTCTGGCAACCGATGGCGAAACCTTTGAGGCGGTGGTCAAACTTTCTACGCGCCTGGGGAAAATTTCCTGTGAAGCCAATGATTATCCCGGTTTTATCGCCAACCGGATTCTTTTGCCGATGATCAACGAAGCCGTCTATTGCCTTTTCGAGGGGGTCGGTAAGCCGGAGGACATTGATAATGTGATGAAACTCGGTATGAACCACCCGATGGGGCCGCTGGCCCTGGCCGACCTGATCGGACTGGACACCTGCCTGGCGATCATGAACGTTCTCCATCAGGGCTTGGGTGATTCCAAATATCGCCCCTGTCCACTGTTGAAAAAATATGTTGACGCTGGTTTTCTGGGGCGCAAGAGTGGGCGTGGCTTTTACGAATACAACTGAGACTTGTGCGATCTTCTTTTGTGCCGGACAAACCTTAATAAACCCGTGGCAACGTTTGAAAATCGTAAAAAACGGGATGGCACAGTAACAACTTCGAATGCGAGGCGCCTGGAAAACTGAGGCCTGCGGCGGATACAGAACTGCGTCGCAGTGATGACGGTTGAAGGGGAACGAAGTCGGTGGCAGTGCCTACGAAGCTAGTCCGGATCATTTTTGCCGGCCGCGGGTACATGGCTGATAATTTTTTTGTATTGAGGAAATGCGTTATGGAATTTGCTTACACCGATGAAGAAAGAATGATGTTGCAGATGGCGCGGGATTTTGCCGAGAAGGAAGTTAAACCAATCGCCAAGGAGGTGGATAAAGAACATAAATATCCGGCCGCCACGGTCAAGAAAATGGGCGCATTAGGTTTGATGGGGGTTAGTGTGCCGGTTGAATATGAAGGCGCCGGGATGAGCAATATCTGTTATGCTATTGCTATCGAGGAAATCTCCCGGCACTGTGCTGCGACCGGTGTTATCATGTCGGTTAATAATTCCCTGGCCTGTGAGCCGATTAAAATTTTCGGGACCGAAGCACAGAAGAAAAAGTATCTGGCCGACATGGCCAGCGGGCGCAAACTTGGCTGCTTGGGGCTGACCGAGCCCAATGCCGGTTCCGATGCTTCTAATCTGTCGACGATGGCGGTGCTTGACGGCGATCAATGGGTTATTAACGGGCGTAAGATATTTATCACTAATGGTAATGAAGCCGATTATGCGGTGGTTATCGCGCAGACCGATAAGAGCCAGGGACATCGTGGCATCTGCGCTTTCATTGTTGACCTTGACAATCCCGGCTTCAGCGTCGGTACTCTCGAGGACAAGCTTGGCATTCGCGGCAGCTCGACGGCGGAGCTGGTTTTTGATGATTGCCGGATTCCCAAGGAAAACCTGCTTGGTGGAATGGGTAAAGGATTTAAGGTGGCCTTGACCACGCTCGATGGCGGGCGGATCGGGATTGCCTCACAGGCCCTGGGGATTGCCCGGGCCGCGATTGAGGATGCGACTGCTTATGCGAAAGAGCGGGTTCAGTTTGGTAAACCCATTGCTCAGCTGCAGGCGATTCAGTGGATGCTGGCCGATCTTTCGACTCATTATGAAGCGGCTCGGCTTCTGACCCATCGGGCCGCTTATCTGAAAGATCAGGGGCTGCCTTTCGGCAAGGAAGCAGCCATGGCCAAACTGATGGCTTCCGAAACCGCGATGAAGGCCGCCACCCAGGGGATTCAGATTCTCGGTGGCTACGGTTATACCACGGATTATCCTCTGGAACGCTATTTCCGGGACGCCAAAATTACGGAGATTTATGAAGGTACCAGTGAGGTCATGCGTCTGGTTATCGCCAGTAATGTGCTGAAATAATAATTGATAGGAGTTGTGGTTCGGTTTGGTCCGTCGGACCGAACCGTTCTGCATCCAGGGTGGGGTGACCGGTTGATCCCCGCTGGTCCGTATACATTGACAGTTGAGACGTGGTTAAAAATTCAACTTGTAGAGGAGGAAGCTGTTGTGAAGATTGTAGCCTGTATCAAACAGACCTTTGACACCGAGGCCAAGATTGTTATCGGTGGCGATGGTCAGATCTCTGACCAGGGAGTAAACCTGATTCTCAATCCTTATGATGAATTCGCGGTTGAAGAAGCCATTCGCACCAAGGAAAAAAATGGGGGCGAGGTTCTGGTCGTCACGGTTGGTGGTGACAAAGCCCAGGAAGCTTTGCGTTACAGTCTGGCTATGGGGGCTGACCGTGCGATTCTGATTAACGATCCGGCGTTGGCTAAAGCCGACAGCCGGGCGGTTTCGTTGGCATTGGCTAAGCTTCTGAGTGAAAAGGAAGCCGGCTATGATATCGTTTTCACCGGCAAGGAAGCCGTGGATGATGGCGCTGCCCAGGTGCCTTCACGGCTGGCGGAAAAGCTTGATTTGGCTCAAGCCAATGTCGTGACCGGATTGGTTCTTGGTGATGGCAAAGCGACCGCGACCCGTGAAATCGATGGTGGAACCGAAACTCTGGAGTTTTCCCTGCCGGCGCTGATCAGCGCGCAGAAAGGGTTGAATGAGGTACGTTATCCTTCATTGCCGGGGATTATGAAAGCCAAACGTAAACCACTTGACGTGCTGTCTCTGGGAGATCTCGGTCTCAGTGCCGAGGATGTTGCTTCCAAGGTGGTGATGACGGCTGCTGAATTGCCGCCGGCTCGTAAAGCTGGACAGAAGTTGACTGGTGAGGTTAACGAAGTGGTGGCTAAGCTGGTGCAGCTGCTCAAAGATGAAGCCAAGGTTATCTAAGGGAGTAATGATAAGATGAGTATTGTAGTTTGCGTTGAACAGCGTGGTGGGAGTTTGCGTAAAATCACCTTTGAAGCCTTGAGTGAAGGCAAACGGCTGGCTGCGGCCTCCGGTGAAACTCTGAAAGCCCTGCTGATCGGCAGTGGCGTAGCCGGTTTGGCGGAAGATCTTAAGAAGTATGGGGTTGACGAAATTGCGGTGGCTGATCATGCCGCTTTGGCCACCTACACGGTCGAAAGTTATGCTGCGGTTCTGGCTGCCTATATCAACCAGGAAAATCCGGCCTTGGTATTGCTTGGCCACAGTGCGATCGGGCGTGAACTCGCCGCTCGCGCGGCGGCGCGGGTCGATTGTGGACTGGTCAGCGACTGTACGGCGATTGCGTTTAATGAAGGTGATTTCCTTTTTCAACATCCGATCTATGCTGGAAAGTCGATTGGGACCTTCAAGGTTGCCGGACCGGTGCGAATGGCGACTTTAAGACCGAATGTCTTTTCCGCAGCAGAAGCCGCCGGCGCGGGTGCCGTAGTTGATTTCGCGGTTGAAGTGCCGGCTGCTAAGGTTAGTGTGAGCGCCGTCAATCTCTCCGGAGGAAATCGGCCGGAGTTGACGGAAGCCGATATTATTTGTTCCGGCGGTCGGGGCTTGGGTGGTCCCGAAGGTTTTAAGCTGATTGAAGACCTGGCCGATGCTCTGGGCGCCGCCGTGGGTTCATCTCGGGCCGCAGTTGATGCCGGCTGGCGTGAACACGCCGCGCAGGTAGGTCAGACAGGCAAGGTGGTCAGTCCTAATCTTTATATTGCCTCCGGTATCTCCGGAGCGATTCAACATCTGGCAGGAATGGGCTCATCCAAGGTTATTGTTGGGATTAATAAGGATGAAGAAGCCAATATCTTCAATGTTGCCGATTACGGTATTGAAGGTGATCTGAAGCAGATCATTCCTGCCTTGGTTGCCAAGCTGAAAGAAATGCAGTAGGCCTTCGGTCTTTTCTTTTCGTTTGTGGATTGGAGGATACCGGCTTGATTATTTAAAAAGCCCTTGCTGTCGCAGGATGCCGCAGCGGGGCTTTTTTCGTGTGGTTGCCTGGAAATGGTTCCGGCTTCGTTTCGCCAGCTCACGTTAACTGTTTTTGATTGACAAAGCAGGGGTTTTGGTGTACGCAGGGCGCCGATTGAATAAAAAGTTGTTCTATGTTTTTTAGGGCGTAGGTTGGATTTTCCGGTTTGTTTCCGGAATTGCAACCGCCTGGAAAGATGGTGGATAAATGGATTTTTTTCTCAATGAAGATGAATTGATGATTCAGGAGGTGGTTCGGGATTTTGCTCAGAGCGAGCTTAAACCCAAAGCGGCTATTCTTGATAAAGAACATCGCATGGATTTCGGTAATCTCAAGAAAATGGCTGATCTTGGGTTTATGGGGATGAATATACCGGAGACTTACGGTGGGGCAGAAGTCGGGGTCGTACCTTACAGTCTCGGTATGATTGAGGTGGCTCGCGCTTGTGCCGCGACGGCGGTGACCATGTCGGTAACGAATATGGTGGCCGAGGTTATCTGTGCTTTCGGAACGGAGGCGCAGAAAGAGAAATATGTAACCCGAATCTGCAGCGGTGAATATTCCGCCGGAGCTTTCGGGCTGACTGAATCCATGGCCGGGTCCGATCCGGGTGGCATGAAGACGACAGCGGTTAGAGAGGGCGATGGTTATCGATTAAACGGGAGTAAGATCTACATAACTAGCGCCGAATATGCAGGGGTTTTCGTGGTTTGGGCGGTGACCGACAAGGACGCTCCCCGAAGTCAGCGGATCAGCGCTTTTCTGGTTGAAAAGAATACTCCGGGGTTTACGGTCAGTCGGGCCGAAGACAAGATGGGACAGCGGGGCTCGATTACCAGCGAAATCGTTTTTGAAGATTGTCTGATTCCTGCAGAGAACCTGCTGGGCAAGGAAGGCTTTGGACTTAAAATAGCTTTTATGGCGTTGGACGGCGGGCGCATCGGGATTGCTTCTTTGGCCTTGGGTATCGGTCTTGAAGCGATTGATTATGCTTGTGAATACGCCAAGGAGAGAGAACAGTTCGGGCGTCCGATTGCTACTTTTCAGGGCTTGCAGTGGCGGATTGCCGATACCTATACCGAGCTTGAGGCGGCCCGCCTGCTGGTTCTGCAGGCAGCCTTTCTGAAGCAGAAAAAGAAGCCTTTCACGACGGCGGCTTCAATGGCCAAACTCTACGCCTCCGAGGCAGCCAATCGTTCCTGTTATCAGGCGGTTCAGATTCTCGGCGGTAACGGTTATACGGCTGAATACCCGGTGGAGAGAATGTATCGGGATGTTCGGGTTACCACTATTTACGAAGGCACTTCTGAGATTCAGCGGCTGGTTATTGCGCAACAGATTCTCGGTCGTCTATAATGATCATGGTGATTGAAATACTATCGTTGCGGTAGTTTCCGCCTGGTTACCCGATGCCGGTTTTGAGGCGTCGGTTGACCTTCGGTTCAAGGAGAAAGTTAGATGTTTACAGGTGAGTCTATACAAAGGGTCGCAGCCCGCCACCAGGAGTGGAATAAATTGCTGGCCAAAAGCCTAGCCAGGGCGCCTGAGCGTCTGGAACGGTTTTCCACGGTTTCCGATGAGGAAATCAAAAATATTTACACCCCCGAGGATATCACGGCGCTTGATTATGATACGGATCTCGGCTTTCCTGGTCAGTTTCCCTTTACCCGGGGGGTCCAGGCCAGTATGCATCGGGGACGTCTCTGGACCATGCGGCAGTTTGCCGGCATGGGGGGGGCTGAGGAGACCAACGCCCGCTTTCACTACCTTCTCGGGCATGGTGAAACCGGTCTGAGCACGGCTTTTGATATGCCGACCTTGATGGGCTACGATTCCGACAGTCCGATGGCCATGGGTGAGGTCGGCAAATGCGGGGTCGCGATTGATACCCTGGCGGATATGGAGATTCTCTTTGAGGGTATTCCCATGGATAAGGTCACCACCTCGATGACCATCAATCCTCCGGCGGCGATTCTTTTGGCTATGTATATTGCCGTGGCAGAGAAGAAAGGGGTTGGCCGGGATCAGATCGGCGGCACCATTCAAAATGATATGCTTAAGGAGTTTATCGCGCAGAAGACCTTTATGCTGCCGCCCGAACCCTCAATGCGGATCATCGTCGATACCGTTGAATTCTGTACCAAAGAGGTGCCGCGTTGGAATACGATCAGTATCAGCGGTTATCATATTCGTGAGGCCGGTTCGACCGCCGTTCAGGAATTGGCTTTCACGATCGCCGACGGCATCGGCTATGTCCAGGCCTGTATTGACCGGGGTTTGAAAGTCGATGATTTTGCGCCCCGGCTTTCCTATTTTTTTAACGCTCATGTCGATTTTTTTGAAGAAATCGCCAAGTATCGGGCTGCTCGCCGTATGTGGGCCCGGATCATGCGGGATCGTTTCGGAGCTCAGGATCCTAAATCCTGGCTTCTGCGCTTTCACACGCAGACAGCCGGCTGTTCATTGACGGCCCAGCAACCTTACAACAATGTGGTCAGGACTGCATTTCAGGCCCTTTCCTCGGTTCTAGGCGGTACTCAGTCTCTGCATACCAATTCTCTTGATGAGACGCTGTCTCTGCCGACTGAACATGCCGTCACCATCGCTTTGCGGACCCAGCAGATTATCGGCGAGGAGATCGGGGTGACGAATACGATTGATCCACTGGCGGGCTCCTATTTTATCGAGGCCCTGACCAATGAAATGGAAAAGAAAGCCCTTGACTATATTCAGAAAATTGATGATATGGGCGGCATTCTCAAAGCCATAGATGTGGGTTTTCCGCAGAAAGAGATTGCCGATGCCGCCTATAATTATCAGCGTCAGATCGATTCGGGCGAAAAAACCATTGTCGGGGTCAATAAATATCGCATGGAAGAGACGCTGAAGGTCGATCTTCTGACAATTGATCCGGCGATTGAAAAACGCCAGCATCAGCGTTTGGCCAAGACTAAGGAATCTCGTGATGCGGCCAAGGTTCAGACATGTCTGCAAGCGATCGAAACAGCGTCCCGGGGTAATGATAATTTGATGCCGCATTTGATTGAAGCTGTCAAGTCGTATGTTTCCGTTCAGGAGATCTGTGATTGTTGGCGTAAGGTTTATGGACGCTATACTGATCCGGGTATGTTTTAGTTGGTTTGTTTCCGCTTTGAAAAGAAAGGAAATGAATTGATGGGGAGACTGGTTTGCGGGCCGCATGGCCACTTCTGGGTTGCGGGGCTCGCTTCCGTATTAGAGAATTGTTAATATATAGTGCAAGGAATTGACCCATGAGCGAGAAAAAGATTAAGGTGCTGGTTGCCAAACCCGGGCTTGACGGCCATGATCGGGGAGCTAAAATTATTGCCCGGGGGTTGCGTGATGCCGGTTTTGAGGTGGTTTATACAGGGCTGCACCAAACTCCGGAAGAGATTGTCGCGACGGCAATTCAGGAAGACGTAAATGTTATCGGCGTCAGCAGCCTGGCTGGCGCTCATATGTATCTCTTCCCCAGAATTGTTGAGCTTCTGGCGGAAAAGGGAGCTGACGATATTCCGGTTTTCGGTGGTGGAATTATTCCGGAAGATGATATTCCGCAACTAAAAAAGGCTGGTATTAAAGCAGTTTTTACTCCCGGTAGCCCGGTTGATGAAACGGTGCAATGGATTCGGGAAAATGTTGTTTGATTCTTTTTGAGGTTTGCGGACCGGCTTGGATTTTACCGGAAAATAATTTTATTGGGTGAACCTCTGCTTCGGGGGAGTGTCGGGCCGTTGGCGCGTCTTGCCGTGTTGCGTGAATGCCGGCTGAAACTTTACCGTACAGGTCAAGAATGGGGAAGCCGGGCTCTTTTGGGCTCGGTTTTTTTTAGTCTCAAATAAAGCTTGAATTTTTTGCATTCATTTGTTAACAGTGACTCCCTTTGATCGGGTTAAGATTCTTACGCAAACTGAGAACGAAGTGCCGCAATGGTTATTTCGACTTCTTGAGTCTGAGAGTGGAAATTTAAAAATGAGTAAAAAAGAAAAGGTGTTTACCGTCAAGGTACGCCGCGATTTTTGCAAGGGTTGCGGTTTGTGTATCGCATCCTGTAAAAAAGAGGTTCTGGGGGTTTCGGCAAAGATGAACCAAATGGGTTACAACCCGGCCGAACCGGTCAATCCGGGGGCCTGTATCGGTTGCATGGTCTGCACCCAGGTTTGTCCCGACCTGGCGATAGAGGTGTATGGTGGATAAAGTTTTCGTGAGCGGTAATCACTGTATTGCCGAGGCGGCGATCAGGGCCGGCTGCAGATGTTATTTTGGCTATCCGATTACTCCCCAGAACGAATTGGGGGAGTATATGGCGGTGAACATGCGAAAGCATGGGGGTGTATTTCTTCAGTCCGAGAGTGAGACGGCGGCGATTAATATGGTTATCGGGGCGGCCTCGACCGGAACCCGGGTGATGACATCTTCTTCCAGCCCCGGGGTCAGCCTGAAACAGGAAGGTCTTTCTTTTCTCGCCGGCTTTGAATTCCCCGCCGTGATTGTCAATATGATGCGCGGGGGGCCTGGTCTCGGTAATATCGCTCCGTCTCAGGGTGACTATTTTCAGTCAACCCGGGGCGGCGGGCACGGGGACTACCGGACTCCGGTGCTGGCTCCGGCCTCGGTCCAGGAACTGGCGGATCTGACCTTTAAAGCCTTCTTGCTGGCCGATACCTACCGGACTCCGATCCTTTTGATCGGTGATGGTATGATGGGGCAGATGAAGGAACCCGTGATCTTCCCTGAGCCGATTGGTGCGCTGCCCGAGAAACCTTGGGCTCTACGGGGACGCGGTGACGGCCCCAGTCGTTACCAGGCGTCATTGATTCTGGATGGCCTGGCGATGGAGCGTCATAACTGGAAGTTGGTGCGTAAATATAAAGAAATGGCGGAGAAGGAAACCCTGTATGAGCTTTATATGATGGACGATGCCGATTTTGCCGTGGTTGCTTATGGAACTACCGCACGCATTGCCAAAGGAGCTATCAAGCGGGCTCGTAAGGATGGTCTTAAAGTCGGACTGATTCGGCCGATCACGCTTTTTCCTTTTCCGGATAAAATTCTGCAGAAGGTGGCTCATAAAATCAAGAATTTTCTGGTCTTTGAGATGAGTACCGGACAGATGCTTGAGGATGTCAGACTCTCGCTGGAAGGACAGCAGGCTGAAATTGCCTTTCATGGTCGTCCGGGTGGGGTTATTCCGACTCCGATTGAGTTCTCCCGGGTAATTCATCGCTATTATCGACGGATGTTAAGTTAGGCCGGACCGCTTTTTTGCAGAACTTTACTTCAGCCGTCCTTTGAGAGCTTTAAATCTATATGAAGCTCGTTGTCCAACCGAGATAAGGGATCGTCTATGGAACTTTTAAACAAATGGCCCGAATACTATAAAAAAGATGTGGTCAGCCACTATTGCCCTGGTTGCGGACATGGGATTGTCCATCGGCTGGTAGCGGAAGTGCTTGAGGAAATGGATCTGGGCCGTAAGGCCTATCTTGTTTGTCCGGCGGGTTGCGCGGTGCTGGCCTATCACTATTTTGATTTTGATGTGATCGAATCGGCTCACGGCAGGGGGACTGCTATCGCCACCGGAGCCAAGCGCGCCAATCCCGGCCTTTTTGTGATCAGCTATCAGGGGGATGGCGACCTTTCCGCGATCGGGACGGCGGAGACGATTCATTCAGCCAACCGGGGCGAGAATATCTCCGTTATTTTCATCAATAATGCGGTTTATGGCATGACCGGCGGACAGATGGCCCCGACTTCGGTTCTGGGCCAGAGTACGACGACTTCGCCCAATGGCCGTAATCCTGAGTTTGACGGTTATCCTCTGCATATCACCGATGTGGTAGCCGGTTTTCCCGGGGTGGCTTACGCCGAACGGGTTACGGTAGCTACCCCCGCCGGTATTCGCAAAACTAAAAAAGCCATTACCAATGCCTTTCAGACCCAGGTCGAGGGGCTTGGTTATTCGATTGTCGAGGTTCTTTCGCCCTGTCCGACTAACTGGAAAATGGATCCGGTTGCCGCCTGCAGGTGGATTGAAGATGAAATGGTGAAAGAATACAAACCGGGCTTGCTGACCGATAAGCGTGATGAGAGAAGGAAGGAAAAGGGATGATTGTCAAGACTCTTTGCGCCGGTTCCGGCGGCCAGGGGGTGCTCACCCTTGGCAACGTTATGGGCACTGCGGCCATGATTCAGGGTTTTCATGCGACCTACCTGCCGGCTTATGGCGCGGCCATGCGCGGGGGAACGGCCAACTGTACGGTTACTATCGCGGATGAAGAGATCGCCTCGCCGGTGGCCTCCGCACCCGATATTGTGGTGGCGCTCAACCAACCTTCGGCCGCGGCTTTTATTCACCGCCTGGTGCCCGGCGGCAAACTGATCTATAATTCATCGGTGGCCGAAGAAGTTCCCGCCCGCGGCGACATCGATATCTATTCCATTCCGGCTTCCGCTCTCGCCCTTGAACTGGGTAGTGACCGCTCAGCCAATCTGGTGATGCTCGGGGTTTTTGCCAGGCTGGCTGGGGTGCCTAGTAAGGAGGCCATCTTTGCCGGTCTTGAATATTTAATGGGAGGAAAAAAGGCACTATTTGAAGTCAGTTGTCAGGCTGTGAAAAAAGGGGCCGGATATTTGGCTTAGCCCGGTTTTTGGGAAACCAGGGCGCGAAAAGGTGAATTTAAATTTCTGCAGGAGTAATACATGTCCATTACCCAACTTTCGATAGCAATTGATAATACCCCGGGCCGCTTGAATCAGATCTGCGAGATTCTTGAGAAAGAGCAGATTAATATTAAAGGGATTATGGCTTGTTCCGAACTTGATCCCCATCGTCTGAAGGTTATCGTCGATACCCCGGAGCAGGCTTATAATGTACTGATGGCCAATGGTTTCGCGGTTTATAGTAAAGAGGTCATCGCGGTTGGAACCCCTGATCATCCAGGCGGGCTGAATGTTGTCTTGCGGGCTTTGAAAGAAGCGCGGGTGAATGTCGAGACTCTCTACCCTTACATCACCCTGAAGGGTGAAGATGCTATTTTGATTATTGAGGTTGATGACATTCAGAGGGCAAAAGAAATTTTACGCAGCCAGTGGATCAAGACCTTCAACGAAGAGATTTATCAAGGTTGATTTTCAGTTTTGATTTCCTGCAACGAATTAACATTCATCCGGCGAGGGAGGCCTGTTCAGAGGTGAGGCTCCCTGTGCCGAAAGGTTTTCGGTGCCGGTCCTATCAGGGAGAACCGGTGTTTTTTACAAAGCCATTAAATTTAAGGGTAAAATGATGGGGACACTGTTTCATTCAGAAACAGTGTCCCTTTTTGTAATATTTGAGTGGCTACGCAGACGAGTTGCGACTTCGTGACGGTTCAGGTGAGTTTCCGCCACGCTTCGAGAGGTTTGTTGCTTTTCTCAGCGAAACCCCATGTCGGGTATAAATTCCGTCATTGGGGTTTCCTGTGCGCTGAAAAAACCTGTGCGCTGAAAAAACCTGTGCGCTGAAAAAAACAGATAGCGAACCTCTGAGGAACGCCCGAGACTGAGTAGTCATATTATTATCTGTTCAGAGAACGGGTTTTATGGAGAACACGCCGTTCTCTGACCCGACAGCGATAAAGGAGTTAAACTTGACGAACCGTAAATTTGAGTATGCCGACCGTATTAAACAACTGCCGCCGTATCTATTTGCCGCGATTGATTCTATGAAAGCCGAAGTCGAGGCTCGGGGGATTGATGTGATTGATCTGGGTGTGGGGGATCCGGATATGCCGACTCCGGCCCATATTGTCAGTCGTCTGCAACAGGCCGCGGTCAAGGTTGAGAATCATCAGTATCCTTCCTATGTCGGCATGCTTTCCTATCGTCAAGCGGTAAGCGATTGGTTTGCCCGTCGCTTTGGGGTCAGATTCGATCCAGCCAGAGAGGTGGTTTCCCTGATTGGATCCAAAGAAGGGATCGCGCATATGCCGCTGGCTTTTGTCAATCCCGGTGAATATGTGCTGGTTCCGGATCCTGGCTATCCGGTGTATTCCGTCGCCACCAGTTTTGCGGGGGGAATTCCCTACCTGATGCCGCTGAAGGAGGAAAACGGATTTCTGCCCGTACTTGACGCGATTCCGGCGGAGATCGCGGCCAGGGCCAAGCTGATGTTTATCAATTATCCCAATAATCCGACCGGGGCCACCGCAGATCACGAATTTTTCGCGCGGGTCGTCGAGTTCGCGGCCAAAAACCACATTATCGTCTGTCATGACGCGGCTTATACGGAGATGGCCTATGACGGTTATCGCCCGTTGAGCTTTCTTGAGGTTCCCGGGGCTCGAGAGATTGGTATCGAATTCCATTCTCTCTCTAAAACCTATAATATGACCGGCTGGCGTGTTGGGTTTGCGATTGGCAACCAGGATCTGGTCTCGGGTTTGGGTAAGGTTAAGACCAACATTGATTCCGGGGTGTTTCAGGCCGTTCAGGAGGCGGCAATTGCGGCGCTTTCATCTGATCAGCACTGTGTTATGGAGATGAATGAAATCTATCGCAAACGGCGGGATCTGATGGTTGAGTTTCTGCGCCAAGCGGGATTTACTCTGAACTCGCCCAAAGCGACCTTTTATCTCTGGATTAATAATCCCAAAGGCATGACTTCCGCTCTGGTTTCCGCCATGCTCCTGGAAAAAGCCGGGGTCTTGGTAACTCCCGGCAATGGTTTCGGCGCCAGTGGTGAGGGTTATTTTCGAATTTCCCTGACGGTTCCCGAAGCTCGACTTAATGAGGCTGGAGAACGGATTGTCAGGGCTTTGGCATAGAGATGAAAAAAAATATCGAGTCCGGGGGAAAAAAACAGGGTTATTCGGTAAGCGTCAGTCGAATTGTCTTAGCAGTCCTGGTGTTTTTCTGGTTGCTGAGCGGTAGCGCTCAGGCGACCTCCATAGAAAATGCTTGCGCTCTGGTTCTGGAGAAACTCAACGCCAATCTCGCTGCCCGCGGTGAAATCATCGCCCTTTTGCCGGGTGGGGATTATCTTGTCGAATTCGATGACCTGGTTCCGGCCTACGGCGCTGAATTGTTGGCGTTCGGCGACGCTGTAGAGCTCGACGAGCAGGGGGATGCCGTGGCCGCTTCCCCGATTTTCCGGGGTTCGGTAACGGTCATGGAAAGCTCGGGTCATCTTTGCCGGATGCGGGTTGAAGAAGGCGGCGAAGGCTTGGTCGTCGCCGATCGAGTGTGGGTTCCGGAGCCGGTGGTCGTCTATCTTACTCCGGTTGGCAACCTGGCCGCCGATCCCGGTCTTGCCGCGCAGCTGGCTCGGGCCCTAGCCGCGCAGCTGCCGGGCTTTGGTAATCTGCGGGTGTTCAGCCTGCCTAATGCAAATCAGACCACGGTAGACTTTTTAAGGCGGCAATGTCGTGGTCAGGGGCTTTATGGGATGCTGATTCAGCCTGGGATTGTTTTGCAGAATGAACGCTACAAAGTGCGGCTTAGCTTGACTTCGCTTTTTAGCGGGCAGCCTCTTGCCCCTCTGGAACAGGAGTTCAAGGGCTTTACTCCGCCGTCTGCGTTGCTGAAGGGGGCTGGTGGCTGGAGCCGCCGCTAGACTTACGGGTTCAGGTTAGGCTGCTATCCGGTTCCGGGCTCGCTTTCCCCAGAGCTGTGGAGATGTTTTTGTAAGAGGTGATGCGGATGAACATAGATGTGCATGTCCATATTTTCCCACCGGAAATCAGAGCCAAACGAGAAAAGTTTTTTCCCGGTGAACCTGACTTCGAACTCCTTTATGCCTCGCCCAAATCCCGTTTGGTTGGATCCGAAGAATTGCTTGAGGTCATGGCGGAAGACGGGGTGGATCGTTCGGTGGTTTTTGGCTTCCCCTGGCGAGATGCCGGAATCTCCAGACTTTGCAACGATTATGTGATTGAACAGATCAGGAAATATCCCAATCGTCTGCTGGGCATGGCCTGTTTTGGCTTTGCCGATGCGGATGCGGCGGCGGCAGAAAGCGAGCGTTGTCTCGATCAGGGCCTGCATGGGGTTGGTGAACTGGCTTTCTATGTCGATGGGTTTAATCGGCAGGTCGTCGATGGCTTTCGTCCGGTTATCGAGGTGTTGCGCACTCGGCAAAAGGTTCTCATGCTGCATACCAATGAACCGGTCGGCCATCTTTATCCTGGCAAGAGCGATGTTATGCTTCGCCATCTTTATTCATTTCTGAAACTTTATGGGGATGTCCCGACCATCTTTGCTCATTGGGGCGGCGGCTTTCCTTTTTATCATCTTCTGAAAAAGGAAATTTCGGAAGTTACCCGTAATCTCTATTATGACACGGCTGCGACGCCCTATCTTTTCAAGAACGATATCTATCGTCTGGGAGGGGAAATGGTTGGTTTCGAGCGCATTCTTTTCGGCAGTGATTTTCCTTTATTGCGACCGCGGCGCTATTTCAAAGATCTGGCGGAAAGCGGCCTGACGTCGGAACAAATTGACCGGATCTGCGGCAACAACGCCGCCGCTTTATTTGCTCTTGAGTAAACTTGTCAATAAACTTTTGAGGCCCACGCCGATGAAAAAGAGCCGCTGGTTTTCCTGACAGGGTGAGCTCCTTTTGAGGCCGCTTAGTACTTCGCAGAACATTTTCTTGTTCTGCGAAGTACTTGTTTGCGACCGGCCGTGCCGTCGGAGGCGCCGTCAGGGTTGCGGGGCTCGCTCCCGCATTTGAGCTTGACAGAAACTGTCTGTGGGAGTATCTTTGGAGCCGACTATAATAATGTTTTAGTTTGTCTTGACGGTGTCATCTTTAAAATTCTGACAAGGGAGAAAACTGAGGATGAATAGACGTGAGGTTCTGAAAAAGGCAGGTGTCGGTGCGGTTGGGCTTGGCGTTGCCGGAATGGCGCTAAGACCGCGTAAAGCGACGGCGGCGAAGGTTTATAACTGGAAGATGGTCACCACTTGGCCGCCGCATTTTCCGGTTCTGGGTGAAGCCGCTGATCATACCGCCAAATGGATTGAGGAAATGAGTGACGGTCGCTTACGCATCACGGTCTATGGCGGGGGCGAGCTGGTGCCGGCTATGGAGGTTTTTGACGCGGTTAGTTCCGGAACCGTCGAAATGGGGCATGGTGCGGCTTATTACTGGGCCGGCAAACATCCGGCTACGCAGTTTTTTGCCGCGGTCCCCTTTGGTCTGAACGCTCAGGGGATGAACGCTTGGATTGTCTCCGGCGGCGGCCAGGAACTCTGGAATGAGCTCTACGCCAGGTTTAATCTGATTTCCTGGCCGGCTGGTAATACCGGCGTACAGATGGGCGGCTGGTTCAATAAAGAGATTAACAGCGTGGCGGATCTTAAAGGTCTGAAGATGCGGATTCCCGGGCTCGGCGGCAAGGTTCTGGCCAAGGCCGGCGGCAACGCCGTGCTGGTTGCCGGCGGAGAAATCTATACCAACCTTGATCGGGGGGTGATTGACGCGACCGAATGGGTCGGCCCTTATCATGACAACAAGATGGGTTTTTACAAGGCGGCCAAGTATTATTATACGCCAGGCTGGCATGAGCCGGGTACGACCCTGGAATGCATGGTCAATAAACAGAAGTTTGACGCCCTGCCCAAGGATCTGCAGGCGATTATCGTCGCCGCTAATTTTAAAGCCAACATGTGGTCGCTTTGTGAGTTCGAGGCCAAAAACAATCAATATCTGAAGGAACTGGTGGAACAGCACCATGTGCAGTTACGTCGTTTTCCCGATGATGTTTTGGCGCAGCTAAAAAAATACAGCGACGAACTGCTGACGGAGCTGGCCGCCGCGGATCCTTTTACCAGGAAGGTCTGCGATTCTTATCTGGCTTTCAAAAAACAATATGAAGAATGGAATAAGGTATCGGAAGAAAGCTACGCCAAGCTCAAGTATCTCTAGATTATTTGTAGCTTCCAAGTAAGTCGGTAAAAGCTGATTACTTTCACATATGTGTGGCCGCGATAGCGGTCTGAAGTCGCTATCCAGCGTCGTTGCTTTCGTATTGAGACGTGGAAAACTGGAAAATCGGGGACCTGCCCTTGATTTTTGGATGAAATCGGGATTGTGTCCCCAGGTTATCCGGGCTGGCTGAATAGGCACGATTATTTTAAACTGGTTGGTTCTTTCCGCCTCAGAATATCCGCAGGCAAAGGCCGTTTCGGAAGTCTCCGGAACGGCCTTTGTTTTGGCTGGGGAGAAAATCAGTAGTTATGACAACCGAAATTTGACCAGTTGTGATTATCGAAAATTGATCACCCTGATTGCAAGATAAAGTTAAGCACTGATGTTCATGGTTAAATTTTAAGTTTGCTTATTGGTAATGTCTT
>DSCM01000073.1 GCA_011049115.1 Pseudomonadota bacterium | reverse complement strand
TTTTTTATAGTCAGCAAGCAGGCGGTCAAGTAGATCTTTTTCAATGGCCATATGAGCTCCTTTTAATGGGTGGGGTCACAGTGTACCCTGAATGGCCATTTACACAATCTTTTTTACACCCTCAATCAGGTTTTTGTCGGTCTTTTTCCTTCTTCTTTCCTTTTTGTTGAGAATCGCGACCTTTTCATAGAAACTTTTCAGTTCGTGCAACCTCGGGGTCGGGCGCTGAATCAGATAGCCCCGCACGTAATCACAGCCGATCTCCCGGCAGGCGGTGAATTCATCGACGGTTTCGACGCCTTCGGCGATGTCCGAGATGAAAAAACGGTCGATTTTGATATAGTCGGGTTCGCTGCGATACAGCAGTTGCAGACCGGCGTAACCGGCGCCGAAATCATCGATGGCGATCTTATAGGTTTTCTGGCGGACCAGCTGCAGAAAGGCCGTGGTGCTGAGCTGGGAATGAAATTCGTGGCGTTCGGAAATTTCGAAACAGAGGCAGCTTTTACGTAAGTTGAAACGCTCCAGCAGATCGCACATGTGCGTCTGGCTGCTTTTCGAGAGAATCAGGGCGCGATTGTCGAGGTTGTAGAAGATTTTGATTTTCTGGTGAAAGGGAATCTTAGCGAACTTTTCCAACGCCTTTTCCCTTAGCAGCAGGTCAACTTCGGCCAGGCAGTCGTCATTGTAGGCGGTATCGAAAAAGTCCTGAATCGAGCCGAAGCCGGCTTTTTCGAAGTTGCGTAACAGGGCTTCGAAACCGAAGCAGTAGCCCGTGTAAATATTGACTATCGGCTGGCAGGCATAATCGATCTGAGAGACCGCCCGCTGCCATTTTCCGTCAAGCTTCTTGGCCATGGTTGTCGTCCGGTCGGGCTTTGCTGCGGAGCGGCCGTTTGCGGCCGGCGGCGGCACCCCCAGGTTTATTGACAAGAACGAGAAGAGTCATCCGTTTACCGTGGCTCAACCGAGACGGTCGCGCCGTTTTCCGCCCCGGCGCGGTTCAGCCGAAACGGCCGGTGATATAGTCCTCGGTCAGCTGATGGCGCGGATTGGTGAAAATTCTTTTGGTGGAACCCACTTCGATAAGGTCGCCGAGATGAAAAAAAGCCGTGCGCTGGGAAACCCGGGAGGCCTGCTGCATGGAGTGGGTAACGATGATGATCGTGAAATTTTCCCGCAATTCGCCGATCAGATCCTCGATGCGGGCGGTGGCGATCGGATCGAGAGCCGAACAGGGTTCGTCCATCAGAATCACTTCCGGGCTGACGGCGATCGTACGTGCGATGCAAAGACGCTGCTGCTGGCCGCCGGAAAGGCCGGTGCCGGGCTCATCCAGACGATCCTTGACCTCCTCCCAGAGCCCGGCCCGGTGCAGCGAGGTCTCGACGATTTCATCGAGTTCACCGCGATTGGAGGCGAGTCCGTGAATCCGGGGGCCGTAGGCCACGTTTTCCCAGATCGACTTGGGAAAAGGGTTGGGTTTCTGAAAGACCATGCCGACCTTGGCCCGCAACAGGACCGGATCTACGTCGGTGCTGTGAATGTCGTCTCCGTCAAGGCGAATGCTGCCCGTTACCCGACAATTGTCGATGGTGTCGTTCATGCGGTTCAGGCAGCGCAGAAAGGTTGATTTGCCGCACCCGGAGGGCCCGATCATGGCGATGACCTCGTTGCTGGCGATGTCGATCGAGGCGTTGTTGATCGCGTGCTTTTCACCGTAATAAACGTTGACCTCGCGGCAGACCAGGCGGGGATTGTCAAGAAAGGGGTCGCCGACGGTTCGGCGCTCGTCCCGGCTGACCAGTTTGCTGGGTTTGCTTTTGGCGGTTGACTTGTGGGTCTGTGCCGAAGGTTCGCTGCTGAATTTTTCAGCCTGCCGATTTTCCATTGTCGTATCCTGAACCGCTTCTTTCAATGATCGACCTGAGTGAAATTGTAACATAGTCAGCCAGTCATGAGGTTTTGTCCGGCTCTCCGGAAAGCAGTTTCGGAGAGCCGAAGGCTAAATTTCTTAGTCTGCAGTCTTTGCGCCGGCGCTTATTTGAAATCGGCGGCGCAAAGGGCCGGTCCCAGGTTGTTGACCACGGCCTGATATTTAAGCCGCTCTTCCTTGGGCATCGGAATCAGACCTCGGTCGGAAAGATAGCCGTCCTCGCCGAAGGCTTTGTCGCTGGTGAATTCGGCGAGATAGCCCTTCATGCCGGGAATCACGTTGATGTGGGCTTTCTTGACGTAGAAGTACAGCGGCCGGGAAACCGGATAGCTGCTGTCGGCGATATTGGCGAAGGTCGGCTCGACTCCGTCGATCAGTGAACCCTGCAGCTTGTCGGCGTTCTGGTCGAGAAAACTGAAGCCGAAAATGCCCAGGGCCCCGTGATCGGCGTCCAGCTTCTGCACGATCAGGTTGTCGTTTTCGCCGGCTTCGATGTAGGCGCCGTCCTCGCGAATGGTGTAGGCGATTTTTTTGAATTCTTTCTTGTCGCTTTTAGATAGAGCCTTAAGCCAGGGATACTGCTGCGCGCCGCCCCCCATGGCCAGTTCGACAAAGGCGTCGCGGGTGCCGGAGGTCGGCGGCGGTCCGAGAACCTTGATGGCGATCGCCGGCAGGTTGCGGTCGATATCCTGCCAGGTTTTGTAAGGGTTGGCGATCAGATGCTCGCCGTCTTTGGGATTGGGAATCTCCTTGGCCAAGGCCAGGAACAGGGTTTTGCGATCAAGCTTCAGTTGCTTTGCGCTTTTAGAGTTGGCGACGACGATGCCGTCATAGCCGATCTTGATTTCCAGGATTTCGTCAATGCCGTTTTTTTTACAGAGTTCAAATTCGGAAACCTTGATCCGGCGCGAGGCGTTGGTGATGTCCGGATGCTCGACCCCGATACCGGCGGCGAACAGCTTCAGCCCGCCGCCCGAACCGGTCGACTCGATTTTCGGGGTTTTGTACTGGCTGCCGCGACCGAATTGTTCGGCGACCACCGTGGCGAAGGGGTAGACCGTGGATGAGCCGACAATCGAAATGTAGTCACGGGCGGCGGCGGCCTGGGCCATGGCTGCCGGCAGAAGCATCATGACGGCCGCCAGAAGCATTAAACCAAAACTTTTTTTCATTTTTTCCTCCAGATTTACTTTTTTTTCGGGTTAGGTTGCGTTTTTGCAATTGAAAAAACGTTTATCTCACTTCATCTAAAGCCATTCGTTGATGAACTGAATGGCGGGAGATCGGCTTACCAGCGTTTCTCGAATTTGTTGCGTAAAAAGACGGCAGCGGCATTCATGATGATCAGAAAAAGCAGCAGAATGATGATCGCCGCTGAGGTTCTTTCGATAAAGGCCCTTTCCGGGCTGTCGGCCCAGAGATAGATCTGAACCGGCAGGGCGGTTGCCGGCGCCGTGATACTTTTGGGAATGTCGACGATAAAGGCGACCATGCCGATCATCAGCAGTGGAGCGGTTTCGCCCAGGGCCCGCGCCATGCCGATGATGGTGCCGGTCAGCATGCCGGGCAGGGCCAGGGGGAGAACGTGGTGCATGATGGTCTGGGTTTTCGAGGCGCCGATGCCCAGGGCCGCTTCCCGAATCGACGGCGGCACCGATTTCAGGGCGGCGCGGCCGGCGACGATGATCGTCGGCATGGTCATCAGGCTTAAAACCAGGCCGCCGACCAGTGGCGCCGAGCGCGGCAGACCGAAAAAATTGATAAACACGGCCAGCCCGAGGAGTCCGAAAATGATCGAGGGCACGGCCGCGAGATTATTGATATTGACTTCGAGAAAATCGGTCAGACGGTTTTTCGGGGCAAACTCTTCCAGGTAAACCGCGGTCGCCACTCCGACCGGAAAGGAAAGCAGCAGCGTGATCAGCAAGGTAAAGATGGTGCCGCTCAAGGCTCCCAGAATGCCGGCCATTTCGGGATCGCGGGAGTCGCCGGCCGTAAACAGAATCAGGTTGAATTTAAGCTTCAGGCGCCCTTGCTGCTGCAGTTCCTCGACCCAGGCCCGCTGGCGGGCGCTGAGGCGCTCGCCCTGCGTATGTCCCTTGATGAAAACATCAACCTCGTCATCGGCTGGAAGCCAGAGCTCGCGGCTGCCGCCGATCAGCTTTGGATCCTGAACGACTAAGTCACGCAGCTGGTAAGCGGCGCCGCTGCTGATCAGGGCGTTAAGTTCACGTTTTTCCCTTCTTTCTCTGATTTGAGGGAAGGCCTCAGCCAGGCTGTGCTTGATCAGGCCGTGGAAATCGGCCTGCCCCGGGTCGCCGGGAGGGAACAGCTCGGAAGCAAAGTTGATCCGTAGCTGAAGATGGGTCTGCCTGAAGGCCGGCAGGCCTTTGCCGAGGATGTCGGCAAACAGAATCACTAAAAACAGCAGACTGATGCAGATTGCCGTGATGCCGAAGCGGCGAAAACGTTTCTCCGCCCGGTAGCGTTTCGCTAGACCAGAGCGCACGATTTCAGTGGTGCTGAGAATTCTTTTGCGGTTTTCAGTCATGGCGTTAATAATTACTCATATTGTTCGCGATATTTCTTGACCACCTGCAGGGCGATCACGTTCAGCGCCAGGGTGATCAGGAAAAGCATCAGGCCGAGGGCGAAAGCGGCCAGGGTCTTGGCGCTGTCGAATTCCTGGTCGCCGACCAGCAGGGTGACGATCTGCACCGTGACCGTGGTGACCGCCTGCAACGGATTGGCGGTCAGATTGGCGGCCAATCCGGCGGCCATAACTACAATCATGGTTTCGCCGATGGCGCGGGAGACCGCGAGCAGAATGCCGCCGACGATACCGGGCAGGGCCGCGGGAATGACCACCTTGCGAATCGTTTCCGATTTGGTCGCCCCAAGACCGTAGGAACCGTCGCGCAAGCCCTGAGGGACGGCGTTGATGACATCATCGGAAAGGGATGAAATGAAAGGGATAATCATGATGCCCATCACCACACCGGCGACCAGCGCGCTTTCCGACGAAATTTCCAGCCCCAGGGCCCGGCCGCAATCGCGGACCAGCGGGGCGACGGTCAGGGCCGCGAAAAAACCATAAACTACGGTCGGAATGCCGGCCAGGATCTCAAGTAGCGGCTTGACGACGCTGCGCATCTTGCGGTTGGCGTACTCAGCCAGGTAGATTGCCGACAGCAGCCCGAGAGGAACGGCGACCAGCATAGCGATCAGGGCGATCATCAAGGTGCCGGTAAAGACCGGAATCGCGCCAAAGGCTCCGGAGGAACCAACCTGGTCCGCCCGAATCGCGGTTTGCGGGCTCCATTTCAGGCCGAAGATGAATTCCGTCAGAGAAACCTGCTGAAAAAAACGCAAGGCTTCAAATAAAACCGACAAAACAATGCCGGCGGTGGTCAGAACGGCGATGCTGGAGGAGGCCAGCAGAATGATTTTGACGATCTTTTCCACCTGATTGCGGGCCTTCAGCGCGGAAGTGATGCTTTTCAGCGTCAGTCCCAGGCCGGTAGCGGCGCTTACCAGGATGATAACGGTCAATAAGGTATGGCTGAACCGCAAAAGCTGTCGAAAATATTCGGCGGCGGACAGAACGTACGGTTGCGGAGACTGGGAGACGATATTGCCCAGAACCAGATTTTTGATGTCGTTGAGCAGCAACCCGAGTTCGCTGGCCGGCAGTTGCCGCAATTCTTCCGGCAGACTTCTGATCACCAGCTTGGTAACCATGGGGTTTTCGCAGACTAGCCATACCGCGAAGATCAGCAGGCCCGGAAGCGCGCACCCGAAAGCGACGCGGGCTCCGTGGAAGGTCGGTCTAGAGTGCAGGTGCTGCAGGCCCTGTTCAAGGCCGATACGGGTGGCTTTCCGGCGGCCGAGAAAGTAGCCGGTGACGCTTAAGCCGAGCAGGATGATGAGGTTTAGTGAAAACATTGATGTGCGTCGATTCGCCGGGTTTTGCTGTTCAGGGTTGATTTTTTTTACGAGGTCGCGTTTTTTTTCGTTGCCCCTTGCTATCAGGAAAAAGTTAAGTTTATATAAAGATCGTGACAAAATTGATTGCGGGTTGCCGGTCTTGGCGGTTGGCCGGGCAAATCAACCTGAAGGAGCGGCTTGATAGCCAACTGACCGCAGGCCGGGCAGGGTGAGATTCAACTTTAAATTTTAAGGGATGGAGGTCAGGGAATGAAACGAATAATTTGGGGCTTGCTGTTGTTCGGACTTTGTGGGACTGGATGGCTTTCCCGGGCGCAGGCGGCGTTACCGCAGATTAGTGAACAGACTCAGGAATGTCTCGACTGTCACTCCCTGGCTACCCCAGGGATCGTCGCCGACTGGCGGAACAGTCGCATGGCTCAGGTAACTCCGGCGCAGGCTCTGAAACAGCCGCAGCTGAATCGACGCATCTCGGTTGACGTGGTCGCCGATAACCTGGCCGGGGTGGTGGTTGGTTGCTATGAATGTCACTCTCTCAATAATTCAGCACATCAGGACGCTGCTTTTGAGCATAACGGCTTTAAACTTCATACCGTGGTATCCTCTAAGGATTGCGCGATCTGTCACCAGGTCGAGGCCGAACAGTACAGCCACAACCTGATGTCCGAGGCCTATGCCAATCTGATGCTGAACCCGGTCCACAAGATGCTGGTTGATGCGATCAATGGCAAACAGGATTTCGACGGCGCCAAAACGATACTGAATCCACATAACGACACCCTGACCGATGCCGAGTCCTGTCTGTATTGTCACGGTACCATCGTTGAGGTTGACGGCAATGTAAGTCGGGATACCGAGTTCGGCGAAATGGCTTTTCCCCGGCTCAAGGGCTGGCCTAACCAGGGGGTCGGTCGCATCAACCCTGACGGCAGCAAGGGGTCCTGTACCTCCTGTCACCCCCGACACTCATTTTCCATGGCCATGGCGCGCAAACCGGCGACCTGTTCCGAATGCCACAAAGGCCCGGATGTTCCGGCCTCCAAGGTCTATGAGGTCAGCAAACATGGTAATATCTATAAATCATTGGGGCATAAATGGGATTTCGAGGCGGTGCCCTGGAAGCTGGGTGCAGATTTCAGGGCACCGACCTGCGCCGTCTGTCATACCGGCCTGCTTGTCAGTCCCGAGGGTGAGGTGATCGCCGAACGTTCGCATCGAATGAATGATCGCAGCCCCTACCGGCTGTTTGGCATTTACGCGCATCCTCATCCGCTCAAGGCCGATACCTCGATCATCAAAAACAAGGATGGTCTGCCCCTGCCGGTTGAACTTACCGGGGAGCCGGCTTCCGCATGGCTGATTGACGCTGAAACGCAGGCGACCAGGCGCCGGGCCATGCAGAAAATCTGTCTCGGTTGTCACTCGACCACCTGGGTGGAAAATCAGTATGAGCGTTTGGACAACACAATCAAGACCACTAACGCCATGACCCTGACCGCGACCAAGATTCTGGCGACGGCCTGGGAAAAAGGGGCGGCCAAGGGGCTTGCTGTCAACGACAGTATTTTTAATGAGGCCATCGAGAAAAAATGGGTTGAGCAGTGGCTTTTTTATGGCAATTCAACCCGTTTCGCCAGCGCCATGGGCGGGGCCGATTATGGGGTTTTTGCCGATGGGCGCTGGTATCTGAGTAAAAATATTCAGGAAATGGCTGATCTGCTGGAATCTAAACTGTTTCTGCGGGAAAAGGAAACCGCTGTAAAGCCCGGCGCGGACCAGAAAAAACCCTGATCCGCCGGCATGACAGGTAAAAAAGGGCCGCAGCACTGAAATGGTGAGCGGCCCTTTTTTTTAGTTGTCGGCGCTGGTTTTGGTAAAGCCGAGTCTTGAGCGGAAGAAAGAGCGCGGCTTCTCGAAAAACCGCCGAAAAAGCCGTGCCGCATGGTTCATTATCAGCTCTTTAAGCGTTTTCTTTCATCCTGTAGATAGTCGGAAGGACGGTGGCGAATCACCTCGCCTTCTACCATGTAAATCAGGTCTTCGCAGATATTGGTCGCCAGGTCGGCGATTCTTTCGAGATGACGGGAAGCGGAGAGCAGATGCAGGGATCTCTTGATCGTGGTGGGATTGTCCTGCATGAGCTGTTGCAGGGAATCGTACATCTGGCGATTAAAATTATCAATCAGGTCATCGCCGGCGATGACCGCGCGCGCCAGATCGGTATTCCGGCTGGTCAGGGCGTCGAGCGCGGCTTTGAGCATTTTCATGACTTCTCGGGACATCTCGGGAAAATCAAGGGTAACCGCGAGCATTTCCTTGCTCGAAAGATAAAGCGCCCGCTCCGCGATATTGACCGCCAGATCGCCCACCCTTTCGAGATCGTTGTTGACTTTCAACGCGGTGACGACAAAACGCAGGTCGGTCGCCATCGGTTGGTGCAGAGCCAGGATCTTCAGACACTCTTCCTCGATGCGAACCTCTCTGTGATCAATCAGGTCATCTTCATCGATAACTTCGCGGGCGAGTTCGGGTCGGCGTTCAACCAGGGCGACCAAGGCCTTGTCGGTGGCGTTTTCGACCATGGCCGCGATTCCCAGCAGTTCTTTGTTGAGGTAGTCGAGTTCTCTTTCCAGGTGCATTGACATCAGTTGTTATCTCCGTTTTCATTGGTGGTCAGCGGCAGGTTGATAATGAAGGTGCTGCCGGCGCCGGGACGACTTTCAACCCGGACCCGGCCTTTATGGGATTTAATGATATGGCGGACAATCGAAAGACCCAGCCCGGTGCCGCCCAACTCGCGTGAACGCGCCTTGTCGACCCGGTAGAACCTCTCAAAAATTCTTTCCTGGTCTTCCGGCTCGATGCCGATGCCGGTGTCGGCGACTTCGATGATGGCGTTGCGGCTGTCCCCGCGCAGGCGCAGCTCGACGCGGCCGCCCTCCGGGGTGTATTTGATGGCGTTGTCGAGAAGGTTGGTGACCGCCTGCAGCAGGGCGTTTTCGTCGCCCTCAATCTCCAGGTTTTTTTCGATCTTGCAGATCTTGACCGTGATGTTTTTGCTTTCCGCCGCGGGACTTAAGGATTGAGCCGAGTCGTCGAGAAGGCGACCCACATCGACCGGGGTCCGATGATTCCATTCATCTTCCAGTTCAAAACGGGAAAGGGCCATCAGGTCGACGATGATGGCGGTCAGCCGCAGGGACTGATTGCTGATCTTGTTGAGAAAGGACAGTTTGGTGCGATCGTCCATGCCGGAGAAATCGTCGAGCATGGTTTCGGTCAGGGCCCGGATCGCCGTGATCGGGGTTTTCAATTCATGGGAGGCGTTGATGACGAAATCACGGCGCACGGTTTCGAGGTGGCGCAGTTCCGAGACATCCAGCATGACCACCATGGCGCCGACAATCTCCTCCTGGCCGTCCCGCAACGGCGCCGCGTGCATTTCGATGATCCGCTCGCGCAGGCCGTGTGAGATCTTCATGGTTTTTTTGACTTCACCGACACTTTTGCGGGCTTCGCTGATAATGTTGAAAAGATCCGGCAGACGGGTGATTTCCCAGATCGGTTTCCCCATGGTCGATTTGGTGTCAGTTCCCAGCAGCGCCGCCGCGGCCTGGTTGATGTGGATGATGTTTTCCCGGTGATCGACCGCGATCACCCCTTCGGTCATGGCGGAAAGAATCGCGTTTAGTTTTTTCCGATCGAATTCAATGGTCGCGATGCGTTGTTGCGAATTTTCCGCCATCTGGTTGAAACTGCGGGCCAGACGGCCGATTTCGTCGCGGCGTCTAAGTTTCAGCCGCCGGCTGAGGTCGCCGGCGGCCAGGGCTTCAGCCATGGCCGTCATGGTTACCAGCGGCTGGATGAAAAAACGCGCCAGCAAAAAACCGGAAAGCAGGGTCAGCAGCGCCACCACCCCGATTCCCAGGACAATGGCTTTACGGCTCTGCTTGATGCGTTGGTCGATGACGGTCAGCGGCAGGGAGGTTCGCGCATAACCGATGATTTGCTGTTGATGGCGAATGGCCCGGGCCAGATACATCATGTCGGTGCTCAGGGTGGCGCTCAGACGGGTGGCGACCCCCTGGGCATAGAGAGCGGCTTTTGTGATTTCCGGTCGGTCGCCATGGTTTTCCATGCTTTCCGGTTGTTTTTCGGAATCGGCCGCGACAGTTCCGTCCGGAGCGATGATGGTCAGGCGGGTATGAATTTCCCGGCCCAGGGCCAGAACCTTTGCCTGCAGTTCGGCGACCTCGCCGCCGCGCAGCAGCGGCAGGGCCAGTTCACCGAGCATGGCGCACCTCTCACCCAGGTTTTCTTCGACCTCGCTCAGGGTGCTTCGTTTGATCAGATAGGCGCTGAAGGCGCTGACGATCAGGGCCGCCAGCAGGGTAATGGTCACGAAAATCGTGTTGATTTTCCACAGGAGTCTGGATTTGTAAAGAGCCATATCAATTCTCGTTATGATCCTTGAAACGATAGCCGATGCCCCGAATGGTTTCAATCAGATGGCGATGCCGTCCCAGTTTTTTGCGGACCGCCTGAATATGAACATCGATATTGCGGTCGACGACAAAATTATCTTCTCCCATGATCCGGCTGATCAGGTGATCCCGGGTAAAGACCCATCCTGGATGGCCGGCCAGAAAATGGAGCAGTTTAAACTCGGTCAGGGTAAAGGGAACCGGACTGTCATCCACCTTGATCTCATGGCGCTTGATGTCGATTTCAACGCCTTCGCGGCGAATGCTTTCTCCAGGGTCGGTCGGATTGCCGGGTTCCCGTCGCCGCAGGACCGCGTTGATCCGGGCGAGTAGTTCCCGGGTGCTGAAAGGTTTGGTGATGTAGTCGTCGGCGCCCAGCTCCAGGCCGAGAACGATGTCGCTTTCCTCGCCCTTGGCGGAAACCATGATAATCGGAATATCGTGGGTCTGCTCCTCGTTTTTTACTCTCTTACAGACCTGGAGACCGTCCAGACCGGGCAGCATCAGATCCAGCAGCACCAGATCGGGCAGCAGCTCGCGGATCAGTTGTACCCCATGTTCGCCATCGGAGGCCGTCGCCACCTGGTAGCCTTCGCGCTCGAGATTGTAGGCCAGGACCTCACGGATGTCGGTTTCATCCTCGACAACCACGATTTTGATCTTCTTTCGACACATGATTATTCCCCAAACTCTCTTGATGGAAAGTAAACATTTCTCTGTGTTTTACATTGCAGATTACAAAACTAATGTAAAGAATAAATAAAGGGCGTGGTATGAGGCCAAAAGGGGTGCGCATTCAATTGTGAAGTGGTCACGCGACTGATCGACTGGGGGCGGCGGCAGCCGGGGCATGGATCGGGGCGAGCTTTGCAGAGGGGAGGCTCGCGGCCAAAGGTTCCAAAATTACGATGTCACCTCGGAAATCGTTTCGCTCAAAGGATGAAACGCGCTGTCTTCGGCGCCGGCGGAGGAGCGGCTAACGGGGGGCGTGATAACGTTGCAGCGTGGCCAGGCGTTTGCGCAGAACCAGCTGGTAGACTTGCAGGGTGCGGCTGCGAAAGGCTCCGGCGCAGGTTTTCAGATAATAGGTCCACATCCGGTAGAAACGGTGGTCGTAGCTTGGTTTCAGGTGGGGCCAGGCCTGATCGAAATTGTGGTACCAGGCCATCAGGGTGCGGTCATAGTCAAGCCCGAGGTTCTGAACATCCTCAATGATGAAATAAGGTTCACAGGCCTTGCTCAGCTGGGTCAGTGAAGGCAGGTTGCCATTCGGAAAGATATATTTCTGGATCCAGGGGTCGGTGCCCACCTGCGAAACCTCGTTACTGATGGTATGCAGTAGAAATTGTCCGTCATCTTGCATCAGACGATGAGCCGTGCGCATGTAGATATCGTAGTTTTTCGGACCGACATGCTCGAACATGCCGATTGAAACCAGTTTGTCGAATTTACCTTCCAGGCTCCGGTAATCCATCATTTCAATGTCGACCGGCAGCCCGGCGCAACGTTGTTCCGCCAGTTTTTTCTGCTCCCTGGAGATGGTGATGCCGGTAACCCTGACGCCATGATGGCGGGCCGCGTATTCGGCGAAGCTGCCCCAGCCGCAGCCGATATCCAGTACCGACTCGCCCGCTTTGAGGGCCAGTTTGCGGCAGACCAGATCAAGTTTGGCCAGTTGCGCTTCGTAGAGGTCGCGGGTATTATGCCAATAGCCACAGGAATAACTCATGGTGGGATCGAGCATGGCCTGAAAAAGATCGTTGCCGATATCGTAATGTTTCTTCCCGACCTGGTAGGCGCGCCGGACCGATTGCAGATTGAAGAGTTTGGTTTTCAGCCAGAGCCGCAGCAGCGCCCAGTTATTGATGATATGTTTGTCGACTTGGGCCCGCAGGATGCGGGCGAGCATTTCGTCAAGTTGTTCGCAATCCCACCAGCCGTCGATGTAGCTTTCTCCAACGCCGAGGGAGCCCTCCCACAAGGCGCGGCGGTAGAATTGCGGATTGTGAATCTGAGGATCCCAGGGGTTGGAACTGTTCAGGTAAACCCCGGCTTTCGCGAGCCGGCGGGCCAGCCAGTCTTCGGCTTTCGGAAAGCTTATTGGGCGGGGTTTGCGTGGCGCGGAAAGGTTTGATTGCTTGGCAGGGCTGACGTTCTGGGGTTCCATTTTGAGCTCTCCCGTCGTTCCGCAACCTCGTGCCGGCGTAGGCGGAATTTGACTTGTCGCAGGCCGGCCTGAAAGAGTCAGATTGATCATCTGGGTCAAGCCGCTGGATAGTGACCATTGAGTTCGCATCCGGAAAGGCGTTTACCCTTGAATTATAATGCGAAAATCAGAAAAAGCAAAAAAAAAGTGTAACTTCCAAGTAAGCTGGTAAAAGCTGGTTACTTTCACATATGTGTGGCCGCGATAGCGGTCTGAAGTCGCTATTCAGTTTCTGGTGCTCAGGTAATTTCCCTCCATCGCTGACGCTCAATTTCTGTTTTGCGATTTTCAAGGGTGGTTACGAGTTCATTAAAATTGAAAAGGGCTGAACGGTTAAAAAATTTACCTGGCGGCAAAGATCGTTGGCCTCGCCTGGGTTAGATGGTCGGCCAGGCGCTTTTCCCAAAGATTTACATGTTGTCTGGCCGGATTGTATGGCCGGAAAGGGTGACGCCGCTTTTCCGAAGCCTATCGGTCAGGGCTGAATGTCGATCCGGTATTGCAACTGGCAGAAGAACCAGTTGGCGTTTTTGTCGGCGGCGACTTTTTGGGCGAAGTTCCCGGCCCAGAAGCGGCAGGCTCCGAGTTGGACGGTCAGGCGGCCGGCAAAGGCTTTGCCGGTGATTGAGGTTTCCCAGGTTGCGATCAGATCAAGCTCGCGTCCCACCTCGTCTCCGGCGGCGCCGCTGGGATCGCGATACAAAGACGGGTTCAAAGACCAGCCGTCGCGTTTTTCGGCGAGTTTGAAATCGTGGAACTCGGCGAGCAGGGAAAGCTTCGGCAAAGGAGATATTTCCAGGTTGAACTGGCTGTTTTTGAGGTTTCGCCAGTCAAACAGGTTGATGCGCCCGTACATTTTGTCACGGGATCCGAACACCCCGCTGAAGGTTTTGCGCCGCCCGTCTTCCGGATCGCCGTCGCCGGAAGCGTAGCTATACTCGAAGCTCAATTCGGGCTTTCCCGGCAGCTCGGCGAACTTCCAGCCTGATTTCACATGCCCGCCCCAGGCCGCGATTGTATCCCGGCCAAAATCGCCGCTCTCTCTGACTGCGGTCAGGTCATAATAGAAGCCGGAAGGGAAACTGCCGTAAATTCGACCGCCTTAAAACCAGCTGTCGCGGTCGCCGCCGCCACTTTCGCCCTGGTAATGGTCATGGCGGTCATACTTGCGGATGAAAAAAGGTTCAACGATCAATTCGGGGCGGATTTCGTAATGGCCGTAGAGGGCCCCGCCGTAAAGATTATGGCGGTGTCTGAGACTCAGGGTTCTCGGTTCGTGAATGATATGCGCGCCCCACAGCGCCTCGAGAAAATGAGCTTGACGACGATAGGCAAGCCGGACGGCGTCCCAGTGGTAACGACCGGTATTGCCCCAGTCGCCGGGACCGAAGATGCGGTTGTCGCCATAGCGGATGGATTGCCGTCCGGCTTTCAGGCTCAGGTTCTGCCCGCCGATGTTTTTGATTTTGACATAGGTTTCATAGGGTTCGGCGTAGTCTTTGTAGGGGTGATTGGTCAGCCCCAGGTTTTTACTGTAAAACTTGTCATCCTCCAGGTCTACGCCGAAGGCCCGCGCATCCTGGATTCCCAAGCCCAGTTCCAGTTTCTCGGAAAAACTATGGCGCAGGCCGAGCCGGATTCTTTGCAGAAGAAAGCTGTCGGAACCGGAAGGTGGATCGGAACCGTAGTAACGGGCGTTGAAATTGTCCTGATATTCAAGGCGGTAGCGCACGTCGCCGTAAAAATTGGTGGTTTTCCCCAGGCTCGGGTTTGCGGCCGTGACCACTGCCGGCGGTCCCAGAATCCACAACAGGAGACCAAGTCCCAGCAGCAGCCGGCCCACCGCGCTTGTTCTGATGGAAATTTTCAGGGCCGCCGGTGTTTGGGCGAAGGTCGGCGAGAAAAGGGTTGAGGTCATGGTTGCAGGTCCTTGATCGGCCGCAGGGATTCCGCCCCCGGAAGTTGGTTAATTTTTTTCTGCTCCCGCAGGAATACCGCGGTCTGGTGCAGGGCGCTGCTGACGGCCGGGGAAAAATCAAGGGCGAAAATAAGTTCCTTACAGGCCTGGGCTTCCGCTGCCGCCGTCCGCCCGGTAAAACGGGCCGCGCTGACGGCGGCAGCTTGTGGTTGCTGAGCGATGTAAACCATGCTTGCAGCTAGTTGTTGCAGGAGTCGACGTAGCTCCGGTCGGCGCGAGTCAAGCAGCCGGCGCTCGGCGATCAGGACGTGAGGGAAATGGTTGCCGCTGATGGTCAGCGTGGCCAGTGGCATGGCGCCCGGAACCCGGTCGAGAAGGTTCTGGGGCCAGGGCTCGGAAGCGGCGACGGCGTCGACCGCGCCGCTGAGCATGGCTTCCGTGAAATTGTTCGGAGACATAGAGATCAACAGTATCCCGTTTACCTGCAGACCCCTTTCCGCAAAAAAACCGAGCAGGGCGCCGTGCGTGCTGGAACCCAGCTGCAGCGCCAGGCGTTTGCCGGCAAGATCGTTGAGACTCCTGACCCCGCGCGCGCTCGAACCCACCAGTCGATGCATGGTCGGGCTTTGCATGAAGGCGCAGATGACCTGAAAACGATCGCTGCGGCTGAGCAGAATCAGGGCCGGGACATCGCCCATGGCTCCGACTTCGGCCTCCCCGGCCAACAGGGCTTCGGCCGCGTCGATGCCGCCGCTGCCGATTACCGGGCTGAAAGCCGAAACCTGATTCACGGCTTTCCGACCGCTTTCGGCGTAACTGAGCATCATCGGCAGATACTGAATCTTGTTGGGATAGGCAAGGCGCAGCGGCTTGGCGGGGTTCACGGCCGGTTCACAAGCCGACAGTGCTGCCGACAGCAGCAAAATTGTGGCCGGAAGCAGTAACTTGAAGCGTTTTTTCATGGACTTTGTCCTTCCGAGGAATTTGCCGGAATCAGATACAGATCCGGAGTTTCGCTGCAGCAGCCGCAATGGAGGTACAGCTCGCGCTCAAGGCGCCAGAGCTTTTCATCGCCGCGCCGACGGGGATGAGGCAGGGGAATGCGCAGCAGGCGGGTGACGCGGGCCGGTCCCTGTGATAAAACCATGATTCGGTTTCCGAGATAGGCGGCTTCCTGAGTGTTGTGGGTAACAAAAAGCATAGTGCGGCCAAGTTCCCGGTTGAGGCGTAACAGTTCATCCTGAAGGCGTTCCCGGATCAGCTGATCCAGGGCGGTGAAGGGCTCATCCAGCAGGAGAACCTCCGGTTCCAGGGCCAGGGCCCGGGCCAGGGCCACGCGTTGCTGCATGCCTCCCGATAACTGATGGGGATAATGGTCGGCAAAAGCTTCCAGGCCGATCAGGTCGAGCAGTTCGACCAGCTTTTTCCGCCGGGGCGCGGTTTGGTGGAAACGGCGGCGCAGGCCCCGCTCGATATTGGCGGCGACCGTCAACCAGGGGAACAGCTGGGGTTGCTGAAAAACCAGCGCCCGTTCCGGTCCCGGTCCCGTGACCTTTTCGCCGGAGACCAGAATGCGGCCGCCGGTCGGTTTTGCAAAGCCGGCGATAAGCTTGAGCAGGGTGGTCTTGCCGCAGCCGCTGGGCCCGAGAACACAGAACAGCTCTCCCGGTGCGATCGTGACGTGAAGGTTATCGATAACCGATACCGCGCCGTCGCTTCCGGGATAAGCGTGGGACACATGTTCGAGGACAACCTCGCCGCGCTTCATCGGCTCATGCCCCAGCGTCGCAGCGTGACCTTTTCCAGCATCCCGAAAAATCCATGCTCCGCCAGCAGGCCGCAAACCACGATCAGGCCGATGCAGATAAAGGCCGTCGTGTAATCGAGCGTCCAGCGCGACTGCATGATCGTATAGCCCAGTCCCAGGCCGGTGCCGACCACCATTTCCGAGGCGACCACCACTCGCCAGCTGTTGGCCAGGGCCAGCCGCAGCCCGGTGATCAGGTGGGGTAGGGCGGCCGGCAGCTGGACCTTGAAAAACCGTCGTCCGGGGCCTTCGCCGCACATGCGGGAGAGCATGATGAATTCCTCCGGCGTGGCTTTCAGGCCCTGCTGCAGACTTAAGACCACCGGCGGCATGGCGGTCAGGCTAATGAGTAAAATAGCGGTTCGCTGGTTGATGCCGACCAGCAGGATGGCGATGGGAATCCAGGCCAGGCCCGGAATCAGGTGAATAACCGAGATCAACGGGGCCAGGGTACGACCCATTCCGGGCAGCATGGCGCCGGCCAGGCCGAGTCCGAGACCCCAGGCCACCCCGGCGGTGTAGCCCATGAACCAGCGTTCGAGACTGGCTCCAAGGTGGGCATAGAGGGAGTGATCCAGAATTTTATCCTGGTTGGCGAGGAGCCGGAGAAATGCGGTCGCGGTTTCCTGAGGCAGGGGAAATTCCGCCTGGCGGGCGAGGCGCACATAGAAGGCGACGGAGTACCAGATTAACAGCAGCAACAGCGCCGCCGCGCCGCGTGCGGGGTACCTTTTAGCGAAAGAGAGCATGGGTATTCACAGGTGACCGATCGACATGGGGAAAATGATTTGCGCCGGCAAATAGAAGATTCTGTCCGGAATGTCAAATATGTATCGGTGATAACGTTGCCTTTGGCGATAGTTTTAATCGATGTCTTTCCGGTTGTGAGCAAACTGTTTCGCCTTTTGGGAAAACCGAAAAGGCGGGTTTTTCAGGATTTTAAAAGGGGTGGCGGCAAAAAGGTTGAACTTTGGTGAAACCCTATGGTAATGGGCTGGAAGCGAAGCGACCTGTTCACCTGTGGGCAAATGATTGGTTTTATTATGATGATGGCTCTTAATCGCCTGCTTTCGCGGCGTTGTCAAACACGGGTGGGGGGAACCGGCAG
>DSCM01000072.1 GCA_011049115.1 Pseudomonadota bacterium | reverse complement strand
TACCTCTACCCCCTGCCTGTAGACCGGTAAAGCCACAGGCAAGGCCACAAAATTGGCTGCGTTTCGCCGCATCACTGTTTCTTCTTTCACCGGGCAAAAGCCCCGGCAAGCCCCTCGTCCCTACATCAGATCCGGAAAGGTGGCGGCCACGGCCGGGCAGACAATCCGCCCGGCCCGCAGATTCAGGGCCGCCGCCTGCCCCGGACTTTCCTGTAAAAAAAGATCCAACCCTTCAGCCAGCTTGCGACAATACGGCAGGGTAGCGTTGCACAGAGCCTGACTGCTGGTTCGGCCGACGGCGCCCGGCATATTGGCGACACAATAATGAACCACGCCCTCCACCACAAAAACCGGAGCGCTGTGGGTCGTCGGCCGGCTGGCGACACAGCAGCCGCCCTGATCAATCGAGACATCGACAATCACCGCCCCCTTTTTCATCTTTCGCAACAGGGGCAGGTCAATCAGAATCGGAGCCCGGGCCCCCGGAATCAGCACCGCGCCAACCACCAGATCGGCCCGCATCACATACTCCGCCAGGGCCTGGGGGTCACAAAAAATCGGGCTGACATTGGCGGGCATGACTTCGGCCAGATGGCGCAAGCGGTCAAGGTTGATATCCATGATCGTGACCCTGGCCCCAAGACCGGCGGCGACCCTGGCGGCATTGCTGCCGACCACCCCACCGCCGACAATCAGGACCTCAGCGGGCTCGACCCCGGTCACTCCGCCAAGCAGCAGCCCCCGTCCCATCATCGGTTTTTCCAGGCATTTAGCGCCTTCCTGAATCGCCGTTTTGCCGGCGACCTCGCTCATCGGAGTCAACAACGGCAGCTGTCCCCGTTCATCCCTCAAGGTTTCAAAGGCAACCGCGACAATCCCTTTTTCGAGACAGCCCACGGTCAGCTCCGGGGAACCGGCGAAATGAAAGTAACAAAAGAGAATCTGTCACGGATTCAGCCTTTCAATCTCTTCCGGCTGGGGTTCCTTGACCTTGATGATAAGTTCGGCCCGAGCATAGATAGCTGCCGCCGACTCCACGATTTCCGCTCCCGCGAAGGCATAGTCGGCGTCTTCATAACCACAGCCGAGACCGGCGCCTTTTTCGAAAAGAACCCGGTGTCCGTCTGCGGTCAGCAGCTGGGCCCCGACCGGCAGAAGCCCGACCCGATATTCATCCTGCTTAATTTCCCGGGGAACGCCGATAATCATCTCTTCACCTCCGAAAGCAAAGTTAAAAGGCACCACTTGAGTTACGTCTGCCGGCGCGGAGGTCTTTTCTCACGAAAGCGTCAGCCGCTCCAGGCGCAGGCGCTGACGCCCGTCAAAAAGCCGACGCCCGCCCAGAAAAACCGCGATAATCGTTCCGAAACCGCTGCCCGCCGCGATCAGCAGCATAATCAGAATCTGGTATTTGACCGCTTCCAGAGGCGGACTGCCGGCCAGAATCTGGCCGGTCATCATGCCCGGCAGACTGATTATTCCGGCCGCCGTCATCGCGTTGATGGTCGGCATCAGGCCGGAACGAATACTCTCGCGGCGAATCTCACTCAGGGCTTCAAACCAATCTTCCCCCAGCATCAGCCGATTCTCGACCACCTGCCGCTGCTGCCAAACGTTGTGCAAAAGCCGGTCGAAACCCAGGGAAACCCCGTTCATGGCATTACCCAGCAGCATGCCCAGCAGCGGCACCGCGTAACGCGGCTCATACCAGGGTTGGTTGCCGATCACCAAGGTCAGGGTAAACAGGGCCAGAGGAAAGGTGCTCACAAACATGGAAAAGGTCCCGATGGCAAAACCCCAGCCGCCCTGAAAACGGCGCTTCTGCCGCCGGTCGATCTCCCGCCCGGCGCTGAGCAGCATGAAGATCGCGAGCAGGGCGATCCAGAGAGGTTCAGCCGCGCCGAACAGCCATTTCAGGATAAAACCGATAAGCAACAGTTGCAGCGTCATGCGCAGGGCGGCGCCGACCAGCTGAGCGGCAAGTTCCAGGCGCAACGGCAGGGAAACCAGAGCCAGAGCCAAGACCAGCAGGGAAACCAGGGTCAGATCAAAAGTTGTCAGGGGCGCCGCGTTCATGCGCTTTGCACCTCCTGCAGAAATCCGTTTTCGAGATGATAAACCCGGCCGACGACACGATGCGGCTGTTCCTGATCATGAGTCACCCAGAGAATCGCCGCCCCCTGCCGGTGTTGATAGTCGCCGATGAATTTTTCCAGACGCTCGCGATTTTCCCGGTCGAGATTGGCGGAAGGTTCATCCAGCAGCAAGACCGCAGGCCGATGCCGCAGCAGGCGCAGCATCGCCAGGCGCTGTTTTTCTCCGGAGGAAAGCCGGTTCACGGCCCAGGTTTCAACCCCGGCGGCAAAACCCAGAGCGGCAAGCTGATCGGCGGACGGGCATACCTGAAAATGCTCCCCGACCCGATCATGCCACCACTGACTCTCCGCCGGCAGCAAGGCCACCCGGCGCCGCCACTCCGGGGCCGTGAAACCGGCGCAGGGGCGGCCGTCAAGCAGGATCTCACCGGACCAGGGATCCAGATCCGCCAGAGCCCGCAGCAGCAAGCTTTTTCCCCCGCCGGAAGGACCCGTGAGAAAAACCGTTTTCCCGGCGGCGAGATAAAAATCAAAGGGCCCCAGATGGGCATAGCTCAAACCGGTCACCAATAATCGGGGCATAGCCGTGATTTTCATAACTTGCTGGCTTTGCAAAAAACAGTCGTTCTGCGAATGACTGCAAATAAATATTTTTTACCAATGCTTTGCCGTCACACGGCTGCATCATGGTTTTCCCAGACCGGGATTTGGCATAGCATACAGACCGGCAAACAACAAGCGGGTTATTATTTTTTTATCTGATCTTTACACTTTGCGACTAGCCATGACGTCGCGCCGGATTGATGCATTGCAGATGAATTACAAAGGCGAAAGAGCTTTCTCTCCGGACAAAAAGAATCCTTTCGCGCAGCCTAAACCGTATCTTTCGGAGATTGCTCATGCAAAAGGAAAGCCCGCCAACGAATCGACCCGCCATCTCGTTGGGCAGTAAAATCTTGGTGGCGATAGACACCATCTCCATCTTTTGCAACCTGGTTGCTTATTACGTCGGTCAACACTTTGACCAGGCTACGACCATCCGGGTCGACAAGCTGCTCCAAATTAACGACGACCTGAACGCAGACCTGCGCCAGGCGATCGTCACCTTGCAAAAAAAATATCTTTCCATCCCGAGCTTTTTCACCTTTGATCCCATTCCTAAAATTCACGAATACCTGGATCTTCATTACAAAACCAAAGAGAAAATCACCTACCCGGGACAGGAACAATACAAAAAAGCCTTCTCCCGCCGGGAACGCCGGGATCTTGCGCAAAAAAACCGATCTTCCAGACCGGGGATCATGAACTGGCTGTATCCTTCGGGGTCTTCGACGAGCACCACCAATTCACCGAGACGGTTGAAAAGATTATACTCTTTAGTTCAGACCCGGCCGCAGACAGGCTGAACATCGAACATTCAATCGACACTATATTTCACGCTACTTCCGGGCCCGATTTTTTCAGAAAAAAAATCAACGACCTCTCTCAGCTGCTTGCCGATGAAGGATTAAAAGCCGAACTCAGCCGCAACCGGATTCTGAATCAGATAGAAACAATCACGGCCCAGAAACATGAGCTCGAAACCATGCGTAAGACCAGACAACCTAAGTTTCTGCGCCTGAATATCGCGATCATGACTCTCAACCTGATGATCCTGTTTTGGCTGATCCGCAGGCTCATAGAAACCCCATTACACCGACTCAGTACGACCATCCACCAAGTTCGGGCCGGCAGCACCCCGTTAGTCCCCTATCAGAAACGTAAGGATCAAATAGGCATCCTGGCCCGGGCCATTGCTGACTTTCAACATGCCCTCGTCAGCCTGGATCGGGAATCCTCAAGGAAATTAAGCGGGAAAAACATCATTGCCGAAATGCTGGCCAAGACAACCACCAGCATTAAGCTGCTGGAGGAAAAAGCCGCCGGACTGGTCACCCTGGCCGGCACTCAGAAAAAACTGGCGACGGCGACCCTGGAACAGGCCCTGGAAGTCATGGACGCCATTGACAAAACCACGAAAAACACCGTAACCGTCCTCAAATCAACCAGAACCCAGGAAAAAACGGTCAGCGAAATTCATCATAAAATCAACCTGCAGAATCAACTTATCGAGGCGGTAGCCAACAGCACTGATCAGTCCCGGAACAATCTCAATCGTTTGAACCAGGCCGGCGGTGACATTCACAAAATTGTCGAGCTGGTCGAGAACATCGCTTCTCAAACCAGACTGCTGGCCTTAAACGCAACCATTGAGGCAACCCGAGCCGGAGAACATGGTCGGGGCTTTGCGGTCGTGGCTACGGAAATCAAGCATCTTTCCACAAAAACCGCGGCCGCGACCGCAGAAATCACCCTGCAGGTTGAAGCAATAGATAATGCCGGCCTGGAACTGGTCAACAGTTTGGAATCAATTGACGCCCGCGTCGCCGACATTAACCTTACCGGTTCTCAGGTTCAACAGCAGATCATCCATCAGGAGACTGAAGCCGAAACCATTTCCACACAGGCCACGGCGACTTCAAATTATGTCAAGGAAGTCCACGAGGCCATCTATGCCGTAAAAGCGGCGGCAACCCATACCCGAGAAATTTCCGACCAGGTGCAACGTCATGCAACGACCATCGCCACGGAAGTCAGCGAGTTACTTAATTATACTAAGAGCAGATTAAAACAACTGGAAAAAGACGACGACCTTGATTATAAAAAAACCGAAGCCGAGATCACCGCTTCTTCGTCCGGCAGCCCGGCAAAACCGTCAAGCCAGCGGCACTCAGCTTCCAGCTTTATGGTACCCCGCGACACTCAGGTTCCTGAATTTCAAATCACAGCAACGCTCGCAGCTGTCGGCGATACAAGGCGGCCATATCCTGTTTGAAACAGACAAAGACCACCTGCAATGGGGCTTGATGGCGCTGCAGGAACTCGCGCACCGTCGACACCGCGATCGCGACCGCGGCGGAAGCCGGATAACCGTACACCCCGCAGCTGATTGCCGGAAACGCGATCGAACTCAGCTCTTTTTCAGCCGCCAGGCGCAGACACTCCCGGTAGCAGGAAGCCAGGGCCGAATCCTCGCCCCGCTCGCCTCCGCGCCAGACCGGCCCCACGGTATGAATCACAAATTTCGCCGGCAGACGATAGCCCCCGGTGATTTTAGCCTGGCCGGTCGGACACCCACCCAGGGTTTGGCATGCGGCCAACAACTCCGGCCCGGCGGCCCGGTGAATCGCTCCGTCAACCCCGCCCCCGCCAAGCAGGGAAGCATTGGCCGCGTTGACGATCGCGTCAACCTTTTCAAGGGTGATATCGCCGACCTTGATCCTGATATCGACCATCAGGCCCTCCCGCTCAGAAAAATCATCTTCCCAACAACCCCGATAAACCTGCAGGCAACTTCCAGCGCCGTTGACTCCGGCTTATATTGATTTGTTTTAAGCTGGAAAATCCCGACGGAAAATCCGGGGCTCTAAAAAGTCACGGCCGCAGAAAACCTGAACCTGGAAAAACAAGCCGCCTTAGCAAACGAGCCGGACCTTGGCAAAGGTACCCTTGCCGACCGTCAGGAAGCCGCTTCCAGCCAGGGCTTGAGCCGGTCGAGTAAAGCCTGAGCCTGCCGCCGCCAAGCCGGGCGGGCGGCGGCCTTTCCCCAGGCGGCCGCGGCGGCGGAAAACCGATTCAGATTCCAAGCGCAGTAACCGGCCAGCAGATACTGATAACCGTCTTCTTCGACAAGTTGCTCCAGACGGTTCAGAAGTCGATAGGCCTCCTCATAACGACCGGCCTGGTAAAGAAACTTCCCCCGGCGAAAATCAAGTTCAACCGCCTCGATAAAAGGCTGAAGACGATCCAGGGTCTTCAAAACCGAATCGAACTCGCCGGCCTGGGCATACAGAGCCACCAGGGTTTCAAGATCCGCTCGCGTGGGTTTTTCACTCCCCAGATACAGCTCCCAAGCCGCGGCTGCGGCCTGAAAGAGCTGCAGCTGCTGATAAATTCCGGCCAACAATTTGTATTCGGCCGGCTGTAACTGCCCCGCCGCCTGAATCACCTTGTAAGCCGTCAAGGCCCGGCGGTAATCACCGTTGGCCAGGTTAAGCTGCCCATAGAGCCGCCAGTTTTCAATTCCCTCCGGTTCAAGATCAAGCAAACGGGCAGCGATTTTCAAGGCCGCGGCGGTTTCCCGCAACTGCCAATGGGCCTGAAGCAGCGCTTTCAACCAGGCAACCGGCGGGGAAGCCACACTCTCGCTCAGCTCCCGCAGCAAATCACGGGCGCCGACCGCATCCTGGCCGTAAAGCAGGGCCACGGCGGCCTGATAACGCAGCTGAGCGGCTTTTTCCGGTCGGCGGCAAGCCGCTTCCAGCAGGTTTCGCGCGGCCGCCGCATAGGCTTCCGTCAGCAGTTGGGCCTGACCAAGATTTTCATAGACCGCGTCAAATTCAGGCGCCCGTGCCAGGACCTCCAGATAAAGACGAATCGCTTCCGAGTAGCGCTGCGCCTGAAAATTAAGATTGGCCGCGACGAAACCGCACAACACCGGAAGCTGGCGGCGGCTTTCGGAAACCTGTTCGGCAAAGAGCTGCAAACCTCGTTCCGGTTCTCCGGCCTGTCCGGCTTCCTGCATTTTCTGCAAAAGCTGAAAAGACGCGGGCGAGAGCTCCCTTTGATAATACGCAACCTCATGGGCCCGGACTGCCTGCGGCCACAGCAAAACCAGCAGACCTATCAGCAACAGACCCGTATGGCTTCGTTTCTGAGCCGAAGATTGAGGCCCGCCGCGCTCATGGTTTTTTCCTCTTTTCTGCATGCTCTTCAGCGTCCCAGTTTAAAAACAATCGTCGTTTCAACCATGGTTCTGACCTTGGCACCGTTGACCAGTCCGGGCTCAAAACGCCAGTTCGCCACGGTCTCCTGCACCGCTTTTTCAAAATAGCCCGGGGGCTCGGCCGCAATAATTTCCAAACCTTCCACCAGACCCTGACGCGTGACCAGAAAACGAATCTTGACACTGCCCTCGATCCCCCGGCGCCGAGCCAGAAACGGATAAATGGGCTCCATGCGCGCCGTGCTCAACGGTTGCCGGTCAACTTCGTCAAAGCGATAAAATTCCGGGGTCGCGGCCGGAACCACGGGCAGGGGCTGCAATTTGAAATCCTGGTCAATGCGAGTCTCAATCTTGATTGCGTCAAGCTTGATCCGGGGATTAATCGCAGGCGGGGCTAACGGCGGATTAATCTTCTCGAGGAGAGGCGGCAGCGGTTTTACCTGCGGCAAGGCTTTGGGCGGAGACGAAGCCCGGGGCCGATTTGCTTCCAACCGGGCCGGTTGGATGAAAATCGGCTCCGAGCTGATTTGCGGTAATGCGGTTTCGAGGTCAGCCCGGCGAAAAAGCCAGGGCATCAAGGCCATGATCAACAGATTCATCACCAGGGCCCAAAACAGAGCCAGCGGCAGATCCCGTTTGCGCCGATGGTCACAGGACATGATTCAAGCTCACTCAGGTTCCGGACGGGGCTTCGGCCGCCACCGCGATGCGCTGCGCCCCAGCCAGCCGGCACTGATCCAACACCTTGATGGTCAGACCCGTGCGAATCTCACGATCGGCGACAATGACGATACTGCCGTCGGGATTCTGGGCCAGGAAACGCTCGGTAATCGCGCGCACACTGCGAATATCGACCGGCTGGCCATCGACATAAATATGCCCCTCAGCATTAATGCCGAAACGCAGGCCGTTCTGCCGCACATCCTCGGCCGTCAGAGCGGTGGGACGTTTGACCTCGACCCCGGACTCACGCACGAAGGACGTGGTCACCAGAAAAAAGATCAGCAGAATGAAAACCATGTCCAACATCGGAGCCATATCGATCTGGGCCGGTTTGCGCTCACGTCGCAGACGGGCTCGCACATTAATCATAATGAACTTCTCCCAACTCCTTCATCACCCCAGCCCGAAACTCATCCAAACGCTGAGCAATGCGAAAAACCCGGCGCTGCAGAAAACCCGCCATAAAAAGACCGGGGATGGACACAAACAAACCACTTTGCGTGGTAATCAGAGCCTCGGCAATGCCGTTGGCCAGGGCCCTGGGGTTCCCGGTGCCGTAAATCGAAATCGCGTCAAAGGTCGCGATCATACCCTGCACCGTACCGAGCAGGCCCAGCAGCGGGGCAAGCGAAGCCAGGACGTAAATATAATTGATGTGCCGCCCGAGGCGCTCGGTTTCACTCGTGATCAAGGAATTGAGCAGGGCCAGATTATCCCGCCGGATCGCAGTCATCGCTTCGACGAAATGCCCCACCACATGACAGAGCGGGGTGCCGAAAAAATCCTCGACCAGACGACGCTCCCGCACCGCGTCCAGGGCTTCTCCCAGATCGATATCCCGCTGATTGACAGCCCAGATGGAGCGCAGTTTCTGAATGATCAGAACCCACATGAACAAGGAAATCAGGATAATCGGCAGCATCAGAGGGCCGCCCCGATGAAAATAATCAAAAATCTCAAAAAAGAACTGCATGTTTTTCCGATCTCAACGCCCGGCCCCGAATACGGAACAAAAGCCGGACCGGCGGTTTTCAGACCTCGGTCTGCGACCTTTCATCCTCACGGCGCAAAGCCAGGCTGAGACTGACGGTTTTTTCCTCCATATCCCCGATAATGGCGTCAACCCGCCGGGAGAACCAGGTATGGAGCAGAATAATCGGAATAGCGACCATCAGACCGAGTTTAGTGGTAATCAAGGCTTCCGAGATTCCGCCCGACATCATGCGGGGATCGCCGGCCCCATAAATGGTGATCACCTGAAAGGTGTTGATCATGCCGGTCACGGTTCCGAGCAGCCCCAGCAACGGGGCAATCGCGGCCAGCACCTGCAGGGTCGGAAGAAATTTTTCCAGCCGGGGCAATTCTTTCAGAATCGCCTCTTCCATAACATTCTCCAGCACCTCGCGGTCCGCCCGGCGGGCTCCGAGCCCCGCGGTCAGCACCCGGAAAACCGGGCCCTGGCGATTTTTCAACAACTCCAGGCAACCCTGAAAATCACCCGCGTTAACCAGCGCGATAATCTGCCCCATAACCCGGTCGGTATTGCTTTTGACCCGGCCGAGAAATAAAAAGCGTTCCAGGCTGAAAACCAGCGCCACCAGCCCCACCAGCAGAATCGGCCAGACCAGAATGCCGCCGGAACGCAGGCGTTCCCAGGCATTCTGGGTCAGAGCCAGACGCCGAACCGCGTCTCCACCGGAAAAATCAAGATAAACCGAAGTCGTTTCACCGGCGATGAATTTTTTCAGATTAGCGGCTACCCGCCAACCCGGTTTCGAGACGGCGAGCCGGGCATCGTTTTCGGGACCGTAAACGGCAAAACCGCAACTCTTGCCGGCGTCGTCCCGATAAATCGTCGTCAGGGCTCCCAGACGAACCACCCGGCCCTGCGTTCGCTGTCCGTCAAGCGAGATAAACTCGCCGGTTGCGGCATGGATCCGCCCGCCCGCTTCGATTTCTTCCAGATAAAGCTCGGCAATCGCGCGAATTTCCGCCATCCCCGGATAAGCGCTGCGCTCCAGCAATTCCCGCAGCGGCAACAGCCGACCCCGGCGGTCCCCGGAAACCGGCGAATTTTCAAGCAGACTCAATTGATCACGGCCGCTGGTCCGCACCACTCCGGCCAACTCATTGAGCTGATGCAGCGCCAGACGACTTTTCTGTTCAAGTTCCTGCTGCCGCTGGGCCAGTTCTTCAAGCTCGCGTTCGCGCCCGGCGATTCTTTGTTTAAGTTCGGCGACCCGGGCCTGGGCCGTTTCCACTAACGCCAGCGCGGCCTGCCGACGTTCCCTGATCTCACTCAAGGTCAAACGGCGCTGAAGCTCAGCCTGTTGTTTTTCGTGCTCAACCTGTTTCAGGGCCCGCTCCAGTAAAGTCGAAGCGCCACCATCCGGAGTTTGCGCGCGCAGCGCCGACGGCCAACCCAGCAGGAACAAAAAACACAGGGACAAACCAACCAGAGACCACCAACGCGAAGGAATAACCAGAAAATTCATGGTTTTTCCTCCGCCACCACCGGCAGGCGCACCAGATCAAAAGCCCGCTGTTTCAAAGCCATGCGCAGCGCTTCCTTGACGGCCTCGCCGGCGGCCGTCGTCAGCGGTTGCCAGAGCTTGAGTCTTTGATTATACCAACCCGCCTGACGACCATCAAGGGTCAGATAATAAAGCGCCACCCGACCCAGGCGCAGAACCCTGACCGTGGTTTCCACTCCGGCCAACGACAGGGTCTCCTCACCGACCTCAAACCCTCGGCCAAACCCGGCCTCAATCCTGAGAACCTCCATCACCCGGCGCAGTTTTTCCGCCAGATCGACCTCGTAACGATCCAGACTTTCGCGCAGGTCTTCCAGCCGCCGTTCTCTTTCCTCCAGCGCGAAGGGCAGATCATTTCCCATAAGACCCTCCAGACGACCGACCAGCTCATCGAGAAAGGGTTCCAGACGCAGGCCGACATCCTCCATCCGCGCCAAGCCCTCCTCCAGCCGGCCAATTTCCGCAAGCCGCTGTTCCCGGTAGCCGTCCAGCTTGCGCAGGCGGACCGCCAGCAACTTCTCTTCCAGTTCCATGGCATGGGTCCGCTCCGCCAGCGTCTGTCGATCCACTTCCCACTGCTGCCGGGCCGCTTCGGTTTTCCGTTCAAGTTCCAGGGTTTCCGCCACGCCGACATCCAGCTGTTGCCGGGTCGCCGCCGGCGCCACTTCCACGGAAAAGCCCGGTGCAGAGCAACTCAGACGCAGACAGATCCCCAAGCATAAACCGGCCTTCAACCAAAGATCTTTTCGCTTCATCGATTCTCCCCAAAAGAAACAGCGCGCGCCAGACTTCCGGCTGACAAAATTTTATGTGAAGATTTCTTCTATATGTGTTAACGTAATGAATGTCAACCGGGAAGCGCGACGTCTTCACGCCGAAACCGCTTGACAAAAAGGTGAAAAACAAGGCGCCCAGGTCCGCGCTCGAAGGCGAAATTATTAAATTTATTATTTAAATGAGGTTTTTTAGAATGCGCTGCACCCTTGCTGAAATTGCCGCTCAAATCGGCGGTCGGGTAGTCGGCGATGAGACCCTGGTGGTGACCGGCATTAACAGCCTGGAGGCAGCCACTCCCGAGCAGATCTCATTCGCCGAGGAAAAATTCCTGGAGCGGGCGCAAGGCACCCGGGCCGGCGCCCTGCTCGTCCCGCGGCCGGCTGCGGGCCTGCCCTCGAATCTGATTATCTGCGCCCAGCCCTTTCGCGCGGCCGGGCTCCTGATGCGGGAAATTGACCGGGAGGCCCAGGCGCTTGAGCCCCTGATTGACGAAAGGGCCGTTATCGGCAAGGACGTTGGCTTGGGCCGTAAGCTTTATATCGGCGCCGGCGCGATTATCTGTGATCAGGTAACTATCGGCGACAACTGCCGAATTTATCCGCAGACCTTCATCGGCAAGGGCGTCCGCCTCGGTTGTGACTGCGTGCTTTATCCGGGCGTGGTCATCCGCGAGAATTGTCAGCTGGGTAACCGGGTCATAATTCATCCCAACACGGTTATCGGCTCCGACGGTTTCGGTTTTCTCCAGGTCGGCGGCGGCAATCTCAAGATTCCCCAGATCGGCCGGGTGATCATCGAGGATGATGTTGAAATCGGCGCACTATGCACGATCAACCGGGCGGCACTGGACGAAACCGTCGTCGGCCGCGGCACCAAGATTGACGATCACGTTCATCTCGGCCATGGGGTCAAGGTCGGCCACGAAACCATCATGTGTGCCCAGGTCGGGCTTGCCGGCAGTGTCCGCATCGGCAACCAGGTGATGCTCGGCCCCCGGGTCGGCGCCGCGAACAGTATAACCATCGGCGACAGGGCCCGGCTGATGGCCGGCACCTCGGCGGCCCGCGACCTTCCCGGCGACCAGGATTACGGCGGCATTCCGGCCGTCCCCCTGAAACAGTCGCTGCGCCAGCTGATGGCGGCAACCCACCTGCCCAAAGACCGCGGCCGCCTCGCCGCCCTGGAACAGCGGGTCAAAGAACTGGAAAAACGACTGCAGGAGCAAAGCTGAAACCAATCCGCCGCCACCGGGGTTTAAAGGCAACCCGTGTAATCCTTATGAGATTATGATAAAAAAGATCTGCCCCATGCGTGAACCATCCCCGCAACCCCATTGGGCTTTATCCGCCCGCAAACAATTGCCTTATCAGAACCTTTTCTTGTTAAAAAATAAGAAAAGGTTCTGATAGGAGCACTAATCTTCTAACGGAAAAAGGAAAAGTTTTCATGAAACCAAGAAAAAACTACCAGTTCACTATCATCGCCGCCTTACTTTCAGTTCTCTGGCTCGCCCCCGTTCTGCCGGCCGCCGAATTTTCCGCCGACATGGAAACCCTGGTCGCAGGCAAAACGGTTTCCCAGGGCCGGATTTTCATCAAAGGCGATCTCAGCCGCCATGAGATGAACCAGGAAGGACGCCGGATGATCATCATCAATCGCCCCGATCGAGGCCTGGCCTGGACCATGATGCCGCAGGAAAAAAGTTATCTGGAGATTGCGATGGAAAACCGCGATGATGAAATGATGCCCGAAAACTGGTCCGCCGATCTGCGCCTGAGCGCGAACCGGCGGGGCACGGAAACCATCAATGGTATCGCCTGCGATAAATATGAGCTGGTCACGGAAGACGAGAAGGTAATTTACTGGATCGATCCCCAAAATGATCTGCCGGTCCGGGTTGTCAGTCAAGACAGCGAAGTCAACTACCGCAATGTCCGTCCCGGCCCTCAGTCCGCCGATCTCTTTGAGATTCCAACCGGTTGGCGCAAGATCAGTCTCCCCCGGCTTCCCGGTCTGACGGGAAGCCCGCAAATGCCGGGAATGGGAGATCCGCGCTAAACCCTGAAAAAGCAAGCCATACCAGGCTCGTCACAAAAGCGAAAGCCCGATCCTTGCCGTGCGCACGGCAAGGATCGGGCTTTCGCTTTAATGTAGACAAGCACCATGCCCCCTTCAGCGCCAAGTCAGGAGCAGTCCCCTGATACGAACCTGCGTCCGCTTGGGCTCCAAACGGCTTCATTTTTATTGCCGTTAAAAATTCTCATTCACGCCTAGCTGAACAGGATTACTGCCCGAAAAGACGTTTCAGCAGAGAAGTCGTCTGCTTGAGAGGGTCTGAGCGAATCGCGGCTTCTTCCCGGGCCAGGTAATAAAAGATACCGTCGAGCCCCTTTTCAATCACGTAATCATTAAGATTCTGTCTGACATCCGGCATGAAGGGCAGGCTCCGGTATTGTCCCATGACCTCATCATAAACCTGAATCGCGCCGACCTCGGCAAGGCTGTCTTCAACCACCGGGGCCATGGTCGCGCTTAGGGCGGGGGTCATTTTCCCGCGGAAATATTGAGTTGCCGCATCATCCGGCCCCTGATAGATAGCTTTCACATCGACAAGCGTCAGCTCACCGATCGCGGTACTGAACAGTTCCCTGGTTTTCGGAGCAGCGTTTTCGGCGGCCCGATTCAGGCGTAACTCAAGCTCGTCAAGCATGCCGGCGCAACCGACCTTCGCCAGGGCACTCCTGACCTTTTCCAGTTTTTCCGGCAGCGGAATATGAATCAGCGCATCGTCATTAAAACCATCCTTTTGCCCCAGCTGCGTAAGCACTGTTTCGCTGCCGATGCGCAGAGCTTCCTTGAGGCCAGCGCCGATTTCGGTTTCAGAAAGGCGTTCGAGAGACGCTCCTGAAGACGACGTCCCCAATCTGCCCAGCAGATCTTTACCACTCTCCAGTAAATTACCGCCGGCTGCAAACCCGACCCCGCAGCCCAGAAAGCATCCGAGAAAAACCAACACCTTCAAGCAGAACTTTGAACCAATCAGATCTTTCCGCTCCGACCCCATTTCCCCCTCCTGTCAATAACCCAACAAAAAGGGGAGCAAACCAGCTCCCCGACATAACAAGTTCGATACCGAGTCTACAAAACTCAGTCGATCTTGTCAAATTTACCGCCCGGCACACCGCAGACTTCACATTTATCAGGACATTTGCCACTCACCGTATTGCCACAGACGCCGCAGACCCAAAAATCCTCAACCGGAAGATCGTTCCCCTGTTCATAACTTACCAGGGCTTCCTGATAAAGACCGCAGTGAATCTCTTCCACCGTGTTGGCCCACTCAAACATACGCAGGGCCTTTTTATCGCCTTCCGCTTTGGCCGTCGCAATGAATCCGGGATACATATCCTTAAATTCATGACTTTCACCGGCCACCGCCTCCCGCAAATTGGCGCCGGTATCGGCGACCCCACCCATGGCTTTCAAATGGGCATGGGCGTGAATGGTTTCAGCTGCGGCCGCGGCTCGGAACAATCTGGCGATCTGGGAAAAACCATCACTTTCAGCCTTTTCCGCAAAGGCCAGATATTTACGATTGGCCTGACTTTCTCCGGCAAACGCCGCCCGCAGGTTTTCAAGAGTCTTGGACATGATTTTCTCTCCTTTCTCCATTTTCATAAAAATTTATCACTTCACAATTCGGTTCGACCAACAATTCATACATAAGATAATCTTTTTTGTCAAGATAAAAATTCGCCTCGGGCCACCAACATGCCCCGAGTACGGGGTTACCTGGCAAGTCGAATTTAAAAACCACCTGGTCAGGCCCTCCATTCCGACCGCCGAGATGGCGGGATGCCGGCAATTAAGAGCTTGCGCCAACCCTTGTTCCGTGCTACTGAGGCTAGCAAAACGACCGCTTCGCGACCGATCAGGAACCCTTTCCCTCGTCCGCAGAAACCCGAAACCTCGCGAAGGCTTCAGTTGCTTCTCAAACCGGTGTCATTGAGTTCTTTCAGCGCCATGCCGAACCGCACCACCATCAGAAAACTGATCGCCACCGCCTTGGGCCGCGAAGCCGCCGACCTGGCGATTATCAATGCCCGCCTGGTTAATGTCTTCACCGCCGAGGTCATTCCTGAAACCACGATTACGGTCCGGGAAGGGAAAATCGCCGGCATCGGCCCCGCGCCCGCCGGTGCCATTACCGAACAAACCCAAGTCATCGATGCCGGCCATGATTTTGTCCTGCCGGGTTACATCGAGACCCACACCCACATCGCCAACGTCTTTCGCCTGCATGATTTCTGCGCCGCTGTGCTGCCTCGGGGCACGACCACGGTCATCAGCGAATGCACCGAACTTGGCAACAGCCTGGGGCAGCAGGGATTGCAGTGGCTTTTCGCGGAAGCCGAACGCCTACCCCTCGATTTCAGATTCACGGCGCCATGTTTCTCGCCACCATACCCTCAGTTTGAAAGCTGTTTTCCGATTTCTCCGGCTCAATACGAAGAACTTTTCCAACACCCGCGCCTCGCCGGGGTCGGGGAAGCTTACTGGCCCGAGATTCTCGCCGCCGACGACGAAACCCTTGAACTTCTCGCTCTGGCCCAAACTTACGGCAAACCGGTACAGGGACATTCCGCAGGCGCCAAACAAGATCAGCTCAACGCCTTTGTCGCGGCCGGCATCAGCTCCTGCCATGAACCGATCAATCCCGAGCAGGCGCTCGACCGGCTGCGCCTCGGCCTGGACCTGATGATTCGCGAAGGCAGCATCCGACGCGATCTCGCCGGCGTCGCCCCGGTTCGAAAACTGACCCGGGAAAGCCGACGGCTGACCATCTCCACCGACGGGGTCACCCCTTCCTGGCTCCTGCACGAAGGCCATCTCGACGGCCTCGGACAAAAGGCCGTCGCCCTCGGCTTTGACCCCCTGACCGTCGTCCAGATGCTGACCCTCAACGCCGCCGAGGCCTTTCAGAGAAAAGATATCGGCGCTTTGGCGCCGGGCCGCCGAGCCGACATCCTGATCGTCCCCGAACTGGAAAGATTCACTCCGCGTCTGGTTCTCTGCCGGGGCAAAATCGAGGCCGAAAACGGACGCTGGTCGGGTCGGGAGCAATTCATCCCCTACCGCTACCCCACCGCCGCCGGCCGTTCAATCCCCCTGGCCGGGGTCGAGGCCGCGACCTTCAACTACCACACCGCCCGCTCCGGCGCAGTCAGGGTTCGCGCCATTCGCCCGGAAATCGGCAGCATGGTAACCCATGAAGAACAGGTAACCCTGCCGATCAGGGAAGGAAATATCCTGGCCGATGCCCAACAGGATGTGATTAAATATGTGGTTTTTGACCGTTACGGCAGCGGCCGGATCAGCCGGGGTTTCCTGGCCGGTACCGGCATCAGGCGTGGGGCCTGGGCCTCGACCCTAAACTGGGAATGTTACCAGCCGACGGTCATCGGCCTTGATGAAGAGGAAATGGCGGCGGCCTGCAACCGTCTGCTGGAAATCAAAGGGGGCATCGTCGTCGTCGACCGGGGCCGAATCATGGCGGAACTACCGCTGCCGATCGGCGGCGTCATGGCTGAACTCGACCTGGTGGAGATTCTCGCCCGGGAATCCAGGATCGTCGAGGCCTTAACCGCACTCGGCTCAAAACTGGACAACCCTTTTTTTCATTACCAGACCCTGGCCTTTACCGGTCTGCCCTTTCTCCGCCTGACCGACAAAGGACTGTTCGATGTCCGCCGCCGCCGTCTGCTGCCTCTGGAGATCGACTGATTCACAAAACCGCAAACCGCTCCAGCCGGTTTTCAGCTCCAGCGCGATCCGGTATTGCGCCCAGCCTGCCCTGACCGCCAAATGGCGGCCCACCGCGGAAAGCCTTTACATCAAATCATCCCCTCCGGAACGCCGTGACGACAAGCAATGGTTACCGTTCAGGAACCGACGCCGGCGAGCACGCCCTGGGCGCCGGACGCGAGAGTAGCCGGGGGTTTTCCGGGACCAGGGTTCAGGTGCTTGCTGATTTTTGAAAACCTTGTCACTCCACCTCCGGCAACTCACCCCACTTGGTGGTATAGGCCCTCGACCGTAAATTAAAAACCGTCTTCCAACTCTGGTCCCGACTCAACCCGACCGCCCCGTACCGAATGGTGCCTGACCCCATAGTCCCGTTGATCAGATCAAGCACCCGCATCAATCCGCCGGCTTTATCCCGGTCAATTTCATCGAAGAAAGCGGCCTGAACCCCGGTTTCCGGGCGCAGGTCAGACAACAGAATGCCGGCTTTTTTATAGCCTTGCCCCTGCCGGTAAATCTCCCGCAATCCCTTTTTGGCATAAGCGATCAACTCCGCGGTGTAGTTGCTAGGTACCGGCAAATTGATGGTTGTGCTGTGGTAAGGGGAGTAATCCTTAAAACGGTTGGTCATGAGATACACCATCAAGACCCCGGCCACCGCTTTTTCGGCCCGCAGTTTTTCTGCTCCGGCGGAGATATAAGCCGATACCGCCTCGGATAATTCAGCGAGCGAGAAGATTTCCCGCCTGAAGGTCCTGGAGACACCGAGCGACCGTTTCCGCGGCGGTGACTGTTCCAGAGGGTAGCGGGAAACGCCGTTCAATTCATCGAGCAGTTTCAAACCCGTTATCCCCATTTTTTTCCCGATCAGCACCCGGTCGGCGTCCCTTAACTGCAGGGCGTTGCCGATCCCGTTTGCCAGCAGGAATGCGGCGGATTTAGCCCCGATGCCCCAGACATCGCCAACCGCGACCGCGGCCAAAGCCTGAGCCTGATATTTCGCCGCGCTCAAATCCAGTACGCCGTCGGCCTTGGTTGATTTTTTGGCCAGGCGGTTAGCAATCTTGGCCAGGGTTTTGGTTCCGGCGATCCCGACTGAAATCGGAATCCCGGTCCACTGTTCGACCGTCTGTTTTATCTTCCGGCCGTATTCGGCAAGATCAACCCGATTGAAAGCGGTAAGATCGAGAAAGGCTTCATCAATCGAATAAATCTCCATTCTCGGGGTAAATTGCATAAGCGTTCGCATGACCCTTTGCGACATATCACCATACAGGGCGTAATTGGAGGAATAGACCGCGACCTGATGCTTTGCCATAAGCTTCTTCAGCTGAAAAGCCGGCTGCCCCATCCTTATGCCAAGGGCCTTGGCTTCATTTGACCGGGCGACGGCGCAACCGTCGTTGTTGGACAGGACAATAACCGGTTTACCTGTGAGTCCGGGATTAAATACCCGCTCGCAGGAAACATAGAAATTATTGCAGTCCACCAGGGCAAAAACAGGCATGCGCTTTTCAATCCGGCCGTTTTCAGAGGGCATGGATCACGGTGGTAACCACGCCCCAGACGGCAAAGTTCATTTCCCCCTGGATCAGGGTGGGCGCATAATCAGGATTTTCCGGCAGCAGGTGAATCTCGCGCCCTTTGACGCGAATCCGTTTCACCGTCAGCTCGCCATCGATTATCGCGATAACCACCTTTTTGTCGGCGGCCTCCAGGGAACGATCGACAATCAGAATGTCGCCGGAATGAATTCCGGCGTTGATCATCGAATCCCCCTTGACGCGGACAAAGAAGGTTGCCGCCGGATGCTTGATCAGATGACGGTTCAGATCGAGCTGGTTTTCAATATAGTCATCGGCCGGAGAGGGAAAACCCGCAACCACCGGGACCAGAAAAAGCGGCCGTGGGAGCCGACTTTCGATATCGACCTTATAAACGGCTGTAATCGTGGTGGTCGTATTTTCCCTCCCGGTCTTCTCTGCAAAGTTGATAATTTTACTGTGCCCTCCTGTTTTTTTTGCGATTTTCAAGCCGGGTTACGAGTTTATCAAGACCCTTTTTAAACCCGGCGGCAAGCGGTTCCTACTTGACATTTTCTATAGTTTTACCTATACCTGAAACTGATTATGGCGAGATTCAATCAAGACGGCCACAGATTGATCCGGTTTACCGATTACCTGCACCCAAAACCAAGATCAGGACCGGCGTTTTCGATCCGCCGAAAGCCCCGACCGCACACGGCGGCGAGCGGAAATTCATGACTAGAAAAATAATGCTTTTTTTATTTC
>DSCM01000071.1 GCA_011049115.1 Pseudomonadota bacterium | reverse complement strand
GTTTTAAAAACCATATACAGAAAAGGTCGCTGTGGGTGGTCAATTTTCCGTAATCACTAGCTCTTTAACTGATCAATTTTAGAGTATCACAACCACGCGCTTCTTGGTCCCGAGTTAACAACAAGATTTGAGGTGGGTTGGCGAAACGTTATTTTTTCTTTTCCAGATCAGCCAGAATCTGATCAAGGCTTTCCTCATCTTCGAGATCCAGTTCAAGTTCTGTGAATTTATCATCTTCCATCGCAAAAGATTTATTGAAATTTAATTCATCCTCCGAATGAGAACCACTTGTAAAGGAAAAAGGAAGATCATCTTCCGTAGTCTTGCGATCCTTTGCTTCCTTGACCTCATTTTTTTTCATCTCTGTTTCTGACAAAAGATCGATTTCCCTATCCAGTTGCTTTTCCTCGGAGTTGCACATGAAGGTAGGCGAGAGCTCTATTTCATTGTCTTGCCGAATGTTGTTTTCCAGTTCTGATGCAGCTAATTGATGAAGCTCAAACTCTCCCCGCTGCGGCGGCAGTTCAAAAGTTTCTTCATTCTCCAGGGATCCGAGATCGGAAAAGAAATCATCCGGCGAATGTTTTTCGGTCGCCGAGTTTGCGGAAATCTGGGAAGATGATGCCAATGATGCAGGGTAATCCCTTGAAAAATCATTGTCAGTTAGGGATAAGTCGATATTTTCCGGTAAATCATCCAAGGCTTTCTGCGTTTCACTTTCCTGGACTTCTTGGAATGGGGGAATTTTGTTGAAAAGGATTGGTTCACTCGCCTTCAAATTAAGAGCACGACGACTTTCTTCCAGATTTTCTCCACACTTTTTACACTCTTTCAAATAATCAAAACTGGTGTAGCCGCATTTTAGACACTTCACAATAGCCTCCCTGATTTAAACTAAGTTGTAAGGCTTGACTTTTTTTCTCTCAGAAACTGGATGAGAACCAGAGCGGCCACGACCGCGGTTTCAAGCCGTAGGATGCGACTGCCCAGGCTGGACAAGGAGCAGTTCCGAAAACGAAAAAAATCAATCTCTTCCTTACAGAAACCACCCTCAGGGCCCAAAAAAAGCCTGGTTTTACAGTCAGATGAAAAATTAAGCCGGTCTAGGGTCAGCTCCTCCTCATGCGCCTGCGGGTGAAATACGATTTCTTGCCAGTCGCCTGTATCCATGCCGCAGAGATTGATTTTACTCAGCAATGTCGGTGAATCAATCTCCGGCAGAAAAAGTGAGCCTGATTGTTTCAGGCTGGAGATAGCGATTTTTCGCCAATGTACGATTTTTCTTTCAGACTTCGGCGCGGAACCTGATTTAACCATTGTATGCGCGGTAATCAAGGGCGTTATCCGAGTAACCCCAAGTTCCACAGCTTTCTCAATGATATTGTCAAATTTTTCATTTCTAGGAAGAGCAACAAGTAGATGTAAGGGCCGAGGTTCGGTCTTGGGTTCCGCCCCGGTGATTTTAACCTGCAGCCGGTCACGGCCGATGCTTTCAATCAAGCCATAAAAAAGTCCTCCCCGACCATCGAGGAGTTCTATCCTATCGCCTTTCTTTCTTCTCAAAACTTTGACCTGATGGTGGAATTCGTCACCTTGCAGAAAGATTTTTGCTTCTTTGATGGTTTCAGTATAAGCAAATTTTGACATGTTGCCTTATTCTTGAAAATTGTAACTTTTTTTGCAAGTTGATAAATTTTCGTTTTGTTTTTATTTTAGTAACTATTCAGCCAGCCCGGAAAATCTAGGGACACGATCCCGATTTTCTTGAAAATCGGTCATCTCCACGATTTCTCTTTTACGTCTCAATGCAAGGTTAAATCAACTGCGCTGAATAGTTACTTGTGTTGTTGATAGAAATTTTCTATAGGAAAGAGGGGGCAACTCAGCCGATTTTTTTTTGCGCACGCAAATTGTTAGCCGCTATTTAAAAAAGTTCCTTAATCTCTGATCCGGGCAAAAAGATCGAAGTCAAAACTATCGTAAATCTCAACGTCAACCAAGTTTCCAGGCTCAGCCTCTCCCTCAGTAATATAGGTTATTCCATCAATTTCCGGGGCCTGAAAAGAGGTTCTGCCCTGAAGAAGAAGGTCGCTTTCCCGGCTGAGCCCTTCTATCAGAACCTTCTTGATAGAACCGACTTCGTTCCGGAGGCGTTGTTCGGTGATTTTGCGTTGTTCCTCCATCAGCAGCTGCAGTCGCTCTTCTTTTAAAGGATCTGCTATCTGACCGGGAAAGTTTGCAGCCCGGCTACCTTCCTCCGCCCAGTAAGTGAAAGCTCCAAGGTAATCGAAAAAACCCTGCTTGACAAAATCAACTAATTGCCGAAAGTCATCGTTGGTTTCCCCGGGGAAACCAACGATGACGGTACTGCGCAGGTACAAGCCTAGAATTTCAGATTTCAGACTTGTAACTGTGCGGAGAATGTCTGCCGCACAATCCTGGCGTCCCATTGCTTTCAAGATCGAGTCACTGATATGCTGAACTGGCAGGTCAAGATATTTGCAGATCTTATTTTCCTCGGCAATAAGGTTGATCAATTCAGAACTGATCCGGTGGGGGTAGGCGTAAAGCAGACGGATGCGCTCTAGTCCTGGCAAAGAGCTGAGTTTCCGCAAAAGAACAGTCAGCTGGGGCGTGCAGGAAAAATCAAGGCCGTAAGCCGTAATATCCTGAGCCACTAAATTGATTTCCCGAATGCCGTTTGCAATCATTTGTCCGGCCTGCTTGAGAAGGGTTTGCAGAGGGGCGCTCTGCTGGTGCCCCTTGATTGCCGGAATCATGCAATACGAGCAACGATTGTCACAACCTTCTGCAATTTTCAGATAACTGAAACCGGCATGGGTTGTCAGTTGCGGAATTTCGTGGAGAGAGCGGTAATCCGGAACGCCGATACGGCCATGGCAACCAAACTGATTGGGCTTATCAGGATAACTTCTGATAGCTGAAACTATCTCGGCAAAACCATCCGTGCCCAAAAGCAGGTCTATTTCAGGGATTTCATCGGCCAATTCCATACCGTAACGTTGAGGCAAACAACCGCAGACCACCAGCAACCGGCAGCAACCCTTTTTTTTGAAGTAAGCGAGATCAAGGATGGTTTCAATTGCTTCTTCAATGGCGGGTTGAATAAAAGCGCAGGTATTGACAATTATAATTTCAGCTTCAGCCGGATTATCAAGGAGCGTAAAATCATTTTTATTCAGGAGGTAGGCCATTTTTTCGGCATCGACCTCATTCTTGGGGCATCCCAGATTGATAATGGCGACTTTTTGCATCATAAAATTTTTCGGCCACGAAAGCTGTCACTTCGTGGCCGAACCTTATTTATAAGCCAGCTGAGCGCAATAACGTTAAGAAATTCTGACGATATCGATCCAGCCATTGATATCGGCTTTGCCGCCATACTGAATACCGGTAATCTCATCAAAAAGCTGCTGTGAAAGCTCTCCGACCTGGCCTTGATTAATCGTAACGTTTTTTTCTTTATAGTGAATGGAACCAACCGGAGAAATGACTGCAGCCGTACCGGTACCGAACATTTCCTTGAGACGACCTTCTTCGGCTGCTTTGAAAACCTCATCAATACCGATCTGTTTTTCAGTTATCTGAATCCGCCAGTTTTTAAGGATTTTAATAGTTGAGTCGCGGGTTATTCCCGGTAAAATGCTGCCGTTCAATGGAGGCGTTATAACCTCGTCATCAATTTTGACCATGATATTCATAGTCCCGACCTCTTCCAACCATTTTAGCTCATGAGCATCAAGCCAAAGCACCTGGGTAAACCCTTTTTTCTGGGCTTTGACTGCAGCCAGCAGGCTTGCCGCATAATTCCCCGGGGTTTTGATGGCTCCGATGCCACCTCTGACCGCACGGACATATTCATCTTCAACCATGATCTTTACCGGGTTGAAGCCTTCCGCATAATAGGCTCCGACCGGAGAAAGGATTATCATGAGCTTATATGTATGTGAAGGTCGAACCCCGAGGAATGGGTCGGTCGCGAAGATAAATGGGCGTATGTAAAGAGCGGTGCCGTGCCCCGAGGGAACCCACTTGTGATCAATTTCAATAAGTTTTTTCAAACCCCTGACCAGATCTTCAACGTCAATCTCGGGAATGCACACCCGTCGGGCTGAGTCGTTGAAGCGCCGAAAGTGATCACGGGCGCGAAACAGGTTTATATTGCCGTCAATTGCGCGAAATGCTTTCATCCCCTCGAAAATAGCCTGGCCGTAATGCAGGGCCATCATTGAGGGCTCAATCTGAATCGGGGCATAGGGTTCAATGCTACAATTATGCCAGCCTTTTTCGCGATTATAATCCATAACCAGCATATGGTCGGCAAAGTGAAGGCCAAAACCAAGTTTGTCATTGTTGGGAATGGCTTTAGGTTGTTGATTCAATTTGATAGTTATATCCGCCATATGGTTTCCTTCCTTCTCTCTATAAGGGCTTGGATCATGAATTACTAGAATAAAGATGTAAATTGATTTTAGCTGTCTGTGCCGCTCATGATGATTCGGTGCTTGAGAAGGTCCATCTCTTTAATCCCGGCTTTAATGGTCAGGCGGTCTCCAAAGAGGCCGACCAATTCAACCTCGCCATCGGGCAAGGGCGTGATCAGCGAAACATCTTCCATCAACAGTTTTTCATCGCCTGAGCTGTCCAGCAGATAAGCATTTGATTGACACATGGTTATACTCTCCAATTCCAGGGTATATCCTGCCCTGAACCGGTTAGCGAACGGTCCATGGGAGGGGATACAGAATAATTGATTTACCTTTATCACAACGGGTTAACTCTGTGCAAGCATAGAGAAAGCCGAATCAGGAAAAATTATTCCTGCTATCTTTGAAGTTGACACGTTCCTGAGAATCAAATACAACTGGCGCCTAAGTTTCTGCGGTTCGTCCAAAGTTGTAAAGCTTAAAAATACAGGAGAGATTCTAAAATTATGGCTCTAGTTGTTCAGAAATATGGTGGAACTTCCGTTGGTTCGACTGACCGTATCAAAAACGTCGCGCGGCGAGCAGTGGCGGCCCAGCAGAAAGGCAACCAAGTGGTAGTCGTGCTTTCGGCAATGTCCGGTGAGACAGACCGGCTCATTAGTCTTGCCAACGAAATTGATTCACGTCATAATCGCCGGGAACATGATATACTGGTCTCCTCCGGGGAACAGGTTTCAATTGCCCTTCTGGCTATGGCGATTGAGAATCTTGGGGTTAAGGCAATATCCTATCTCGGACCACAGATTCCTATCCTCACCGACAACGCTCATAGTCGGGCCAGAATTATAGAGATTCGGGGCGAACGGATATTAAAATCACTTGCCGATGGTTGTATCGTTGTGGTTGCCGGCTTCCAGGGGGTTGATGAACATGGTGATATCACAACCTTGGGGCGTGGTGGTTCTGATACCAGCGCGGTTGCTGTGGCGACGGCCCTGTCGGCCGATGTCTGTGAAATATATACCGACGTGGACGGAATCTATACCACCGACCCCAATATCTGTAGTCAGGCCAGGAAATTGAAATGCATCTCCTATGACGAGATGCTTGAGTTAGCCAGCTTGGGGGCTAAGGTCTTACAGATACGTTCAGTCGAGTTCGCCAAAAAATGCGGAATTCCAATTCATGTTCGTTCAAGTTTTTCAGAGAGTCAAGGAACTATCGTCTGCAAGGAGGATGAAGGTATGGAAAAAGCCATCGTTTCCGGCGTGGCCTATGATAAAAATGAAGCCAAGATCACAATTTGCGGGATTCCTGATCGGCCGGGAATTGCGGCGGCAATCTTTTCAGCGATTTCCACTAAAGGCATCGTGGTCGATATGATAATTCAGAATATTTCAGAGAAAGGTCTTACCGACCTGACTTTTACGGTTCCAAAGCTGGATTACGAACTGGCTCTTGCTTCACTCCAGGAAATCAACCCTGAAATTGGAGCTCATGATATCAATGGAGACCGCGATATCGCCAAGGTCTCCATTGTGGGGATCGGCATGCGCACTCACGCCGGTGTGGCTACGCGGATGTTTGCCGCTCTGGCCCATGAAAATATCAATATCATGATGATCAGCACTTCTGAAATTAAGGTTTCATGCGTGATTGCCGAAAAATATACTGAGCTCGCGGTTCGGGTTTTACACCAGGAATTTGACCTTGCCAAAGAGGCTCAGGATGTATGTAGTGATTGATAATAAAGTTTAATTTTACAGGTATTTAATGATAAAAATATATGATACGACCTTAAGAGACGGTACGCAAGCTGAAGATATCTCTCTGTTGGCTGATGACAAAGTCAGGATTGCCCGGCGTCTTGATCTTTTCGGCATTCATTATATTGAAGGAGGTTGGCCTGGTTCAAATCCCAAAGATTTTAGTTTTTTTAATAAAATCAAAGACGTCGAGCTGAAACAGGCAAAAATAACGGCTTTCGGCAGCACCCGGAAGCTTGAAAATCAGGCGGAATGTGACCCCAACCTTAAAGCCATTGTTGAAACGGGGGTTTCAGTTGCCACTATTTTCGGAAAATCCTGGGATTTTCATGTTTTAAACGCTCTCCATATCACGCTGTCGGAAAATTTACTTATCATCGAAGACTCCCTGGCTTTCTTAAGCTGTCACATGGAAGAGGTTTTTTATGATGCCGAGCATTTTTTTGACGGCTTTAAAAACAATCGTGAGTATGCGCTGGCAACGCTGAAAGCCGCCGTCAGGGGAGGGGCTAGATGTCTGGTTCTCTGTGATACCAACGGCGGCACCCTGCCTGATGAGATTGCCGTTATAGTTGATATTGTACGTCATGAGCTGAGTGATGGAGTCGCGTTGGGAATTCATGCTCACAATGACTCGGAAACCGCTGTCGCCAGTTCGCTACTTGCTGTACGACACGGGGTTACCCAGGTCCAGGGCACGATAAACGGTTTTGGTGAGCGTTGTGGTAATGCCAACCTCACCTCGATTATTCCCAATCTGCAGATCAAGATGGGCTACAACCTCATCGATCCTGATAAGATGGCTCAGCTTGCTTCGTTGTCACGTTATGTTGACGAAATTGCCAACAAGCGGCACAGTCGGCATCAGCCTTTTGTGGGTCGCAGCGCTTTCGCTCATAAGGGGGGGATTCATGTCAGCGCGGTGCAAAAGGATCCTCTAACCTACGAACACATCGACCCAGAATTGGTAGGCAACCAAAGACGGATTTTAATTTCCGATCTTGCCGGGCGCAGCAATATCATCTGTAAGGCCCAAGAGTACAACCTTGATCTTGGCTCAAAAGAAAATACCGAAGAGATTCTCAGGCAGATCAAGGATCTTGAAGAAAAAGGCTTTCAGTTCGAGGGAGCCGAAGCCTCTTTTGAGCTGCTGGTCCGCAAAACTAACGGGACCTACAAACCTATTTTTAATTTTATGGGTTTCAGGGTAATGGTTAATAAATACAGGCATGATCGACCACCGTTAACAGAAGCCACAGTAATGCTTGAAGTGGGAGGAGTGATTGAACATACCGCCTCCGTGGGTGAAGGTCCGGTTGATGCTCTGAACCGGGCTTTACGCAAAGCCCTGGAAAAATTTTATCCCGATCTGAAAAAGGTCAAGCTTGATGATTATAAGGTCAGAATCCTTTCTTCCGATAAGGGTACGAGTTCGGTAACCAGAGTCTTGATTGATTCAAAGGATGATTTGGGAAATAAATGGGGCACGGTAGGGGTTTCAAACAATATTATTGAAGCCAGCTGGCAGGCCCTGATTGATGGCATTGAATATAAATACAATATGCAGGGGGGAGAGTGTGAGCTTTCGAACGGCGATTCTGACCATAAGTGATCGTGGTTTTCGGGGAGAGCGTCAAGATCTTAGTGGCCCGGCGTTGCGCCAGAGACTTGAGCGAGAAGAAAAATTCTTGGTCGCACGAGAAGAAATAGTCGGCGATGAGCTTGAGGTGATTTCCGAAAGACTTAAACATTGGGCCGATAACGGTGATTATTCTTTGATTCTTACTACTGGAGGGACCGGTTTTTCTCCTCGGGATATAACCCCAGAAGCAACACAGGCAATTATCGAAAGGTTGGCGCCGGGATTCAGCGAAGCCATGCGCAGTGCAAGTCTTATAATAACCCCGCACGCCATGATTTCTCGTGCTGTCGCCGGAATTCGCGGGCACACACTGGTCGTTAATTTGCCCGGCAGCCCCAAAGCCGCGCAGGAATGCCTTGAAGTTATCTTACCGGCTCTGCCACACGCCCTCGAGAAGTTGGCCGGTGATCCTGCCGACTGTGCTTCCTGACATGCGCAGACGAAAGTCATTTTTTTTACTAAAGGCGTCCAGGACAGAACTCGAGATGATCCTTGCCGTAGAACGGTCAGCTTTTGGCTCACCCTGGGGACAAGCAAATATCCTGACAGAGCTTGAAAATGACCTTTCTTTGAACTTTATAGCACTGTCTATGAATAAGCGGAAAGCACTGGGGTATATTTGCGCCAGAGTGATTGATCGGGAGGGGGAAATTCTTCGTATCGCGGTAATTCCAGAGGCCAGACGAATGGGCGTAGGCCTAGAGCTACTACAGAAAATCGTAAAAACGCTCGTCCAGCGAAAGGTGGCCACTCTTTATCTGGAAGTGGCGGAAAATAATACTGCTGCATTAATTCTTTACAAAGCCAATGATTTTCTGGAATATGGCTTTCGACCGGGATATTATGACGCAGGAAAAACCGGAGCTAAACTTCTGCGTAAGGAATTATCATAAAAAAGGGGGGCCGGAGCCGTGAGCCCCCCTTTTTATTTCAGTTCTCCATATGACAGGCCGTACAGGGATTTGTTGGCCCGGATATTTTGCCGGCCGCCACCATGTCCCGATGGCAGCGTTTACATAGAGCTCGATGGGAAACCTTGATAATGTTAGGTATTCCGCCCTTATCATTACCGGGATGGCAGCTGCCGCATTTTTTTATATCCTTATTCATTTCCCAACTTTCATGACATTGTTCACACCCCATACCCAGATGTTCGGTGTGGTGAAAAATCGGATGACAAGAAGCACATTTTTTAATTTCATTTTCGCCGTCCCAAGCGTGATGACATAATTCACAATCATAATTTTCGTGTTTGGCATGTGTGAAAATAGAAGGTTTTCTGGCGCCGCTTGGATCAGCCTTGGTCACCAGGATCGTACCAGAAGGGGCATCCTTAGCCAATAGCGTCAGCGGGACCATTGTCAGTAAGACAAAAACACCGGTAAGAATTACTGTCATTCTCATGTTGAATCTCCGTAATTTAGGGCGCTACAGTATGCCGTTTAAGCTTGAAAAATCATCATATCCTGCCGAGCGACTTAAAATTTTTTCTTTTCCCGCAACATTTTGGTGGCCTCGGAGAAAAATCCGTGTTATCGTTATTGTTCAAAAAACTCTTAATAAGAGTGGACTATAAAATTCCGGTTTGTGAGGCTCGAAGATCGGCAGAAGGCTTGTTTCTGAAGCCGCTACCCAAAACCAGCTGATTGTAACATTCCCACATTTAAATGTCCAATGGTTTGCTGCCAGCTGCCAGAGTTAAAACTTCATAATATTTTCTAAAGTTGAACTATTGCTGGAGATGAAAGATCCGTAAAAAAACAGGGCATCGAAAATAATATGGATGAACAACATAAAATTCGTCGGCGACATCCCAGAACTCCACTTTCCGCCAAGGTGGAGTTTTTTGTCGATGCGGATATAGTCACTGCTAAAACTGTGGATATCTCGGACGGGGGACTACAGATTACGACCTTTGCGCCGGTACGAGCTCTTCTTAGAGTCACCGAAGAAAGCGGCATGATTACGGAATATGAAACTGAAATGATCTGGGCTCGCAAAGGTAGCGATCAGCAGATGATTTTTGGACTTAAAATTATCGATTCAGATTACAGGGTGTTGGAAATTGCATCTTTTTGACAGTGAAATAATCAGCCGCGAACCTCTGGCTGCCGAGATCTGGCGTCTGCGTCTTACGACCGATACTCAATTCGTTCAGGCCGCGACTCCCGGTAGGTTCGTGATGCTCGGCTTGCCTGGTTTTGGCTTCGATCCTTTTCTGCTAAGGCCCTTTGGTATCTGCCGTTCAGGCGCGGATTGGTTTGAAGTTATTATCAAGGTCGTCGGCAAAGGCAGTCGGCAGATTTGTCGATTGAGGCCTGGCGAACGTATTCGGGTTCACGGTCCTCTGGGCAACGGCTATCCTGATCCCGATCTAAATGCGTCAGAGTGGCTGATTTTGGTTGCTGGTGGAATGGGTATCGTTTCACTTGCGTCATACATCTTTAATACCCTTAAAAATGGTTTTTCTCTCAAAAAAACAATTTTATTATATGGGGCCGGCAGCAAAAAGGAACTTGTTTTAAGCTCGGAGATTAATGAAGCCATAATCTCAGGGCTGGAGGTCCACACGATTACCGATGATGGCAGCTGCGGTCGTCAGGGGCTGGTAACCGAGCTTTTACATGATCGTTTACAACAACGACCCCGAAGTATAGTTTTTTCCTGTGGTCCTGAAGCGATGTTGAAAGGGGTGCAAAAAATTATCCTTGAAAACCATTGCCATGGATACCTGAGCCTGGAAAACAGAATGGCTTGCGGTTTTGGAGTTTGTCTCGGTTGCGTGCAACCTGTGCTTGGAAGCAAAGGGAGTGACCTTTTGGGAAACGCCAAAGTTTGCACAGATGGACCGGTTTTCCCGGCATGGAAGGTTGTTTTCTGATGGTTGATCTCAGGGTGGCGATTGCTCCGGGTGTGGTACTGAAAAATCCAGTATTAACCGCTTCTGGAACCTTTGGATATGGCCGTGAGTATGCGTCGTACTTTGACATCACAAAAATTGGCGCGGTCATTACCAAAGGACTTTCACTGCACCCGAAGAAAGGCAATCCCGGCCTCAGAATCAGTGAAACCCCTTGCGGGATGCTCAACGCCATTGGTCTTGAAAATATCGGGCTTGAGCTCTTTCTGGCGAAAGAAATGCCTTTTCTTGCAAATCTGGGGGCGACTGTCATCGTTAATATGTTTGGCAACAGCCAGGCAGAGTATACGGCTTTGGCCGAAAGACTGGATGGGGTTGCCGGGATTACTGCTTTGGAGATCAATATTTCCTGCCCGAACGTTAAATCCGGTGGAATTCAGTTTGGCACTGATCCTGTGGCCGCAGCCAGTCTGATTGCCGCAATCAGAAAGAAAACCTCATTACCTCTGATTGCCAAGTTATCGCCAAATGTCACTGATATTACGGCTGTAGCCAAGGCGGTCGAAGGGGCCGGAAGCGATGCGATCTCATTGATCAATACGTTGTTGGGAATGGCCGTTGATCTTAAAAGGAAACGACCGTTGTTGGGTAATGTCACCGGCGGTCTTTCCGGACCTGCAATTAAACCAGTGGCCTTAAGAATGGTTTACCTGGCAGCCCGTGCAGTTTCGATTCCCGTGATCGGGATTGGAGGGATCAGTTGTGCTGATGATGCCTTGGAATTTTTACTGGTCGGGGCTACTGCGGTGCAAATCGGTACGGCCAATTTCATCAACCCAAAGATTGCGCTTGAGGTCGTCCTGGGTATAGAAAATTATCTTGAACAACATCACTACAAAAGTGTAAAGCAATTTATCGGAGCCTTGGCCGATTAGCAGAGTCCCTCCCGAATTACTTGTGGTCAATACTTTAAATTCCTTTTCGATCTGAACCTATAAAGACTTTTTCCCGCATAAGCATTAAGGTAGGCCACAATCTCATCCTGGGTGGCTTTACGGGTGAATTTAAACTCAACTGCGAAACTGTATAATTTTTTTGAAATAGCAATATAATCAGACTCTTCGCGAATAACCCGAGCCATAAAATCTCCCGATAAGGTTTTAAGTCCAGTCGAATCATCTTCATTTGTCGATTGAGATTCAAATTCAGCCAGAAGCAGAGAGCCTGGTTGAAGCAACGGACAATCAGTGGTAAAGTACATTCCTCCCCCCCCTAAATTGACGGTATTTCCCTGATATGGCCCGATGATGTCTTTCTCTTTTATTACAAAAAAAGAAAATTCAAGATTAAGGTTATAACGGTAAAATTCGCGCTGATTACTGCTTTTCTTTTCTGCCATCAAAATAGAGTCTTTCCACAGTTTAAAAACCGATAGTTATGACAACCGAAATTTGACCAGTTGTGATTATCGAAAATTGATCACCCTGATTGCAAGATAAAGTTAAGCACTGATGTTCATGGTTAAATTTTAAGTTTGCTTATTGGTAATGTCTT
>DSCM01000070.1 GCA_011049115.1 Pseudomonadota bacterium | reverse complement strand
GATTGACCACCTTGTGCAGATCACGCCGCCGACGATCACGCGACTGCGGCGGATTTTGGCAATGCTCGCCAACATGCCAGTCGACCATGAGTCAAGGCCTCCTCTTATCAACAATGAACCCAACCGCAATGTTTCCGAAAGCACCGGAACCCTTCTTCGCCTTGATAATTTAAGCCGGTTCAAGTGAACGGCGACAGAGTTCTCAAACGAGTCACAATTGGCGGCAGCCGCTTGATGATTTCGTCAACATCCGCCCGCGTATTATAAACACTCAGGCTGAAACGGATCGAGCCATGCGCCATCGTGAAAGGCACTCCCATGGCTCGCATGACATGGGAAGGCTCCAGGGAACCCGAGGTACAAGCCGAACCTGAAGAAGCGCAGATGCCGAATTCATTAAGCATCAAAAGAATACTTTCGCCTTCGATATTGGCGAAACTGATATTAGCGGTATTCGGGGTCCGCTGACTGCGGGCTCCGTTGATCCGGGATTCGGGAATCAACCTGATCAACTCATTTTCAAGATGGTCGCGAAGCTCCCGCACACGAGTATTTTCCTCTGCCAGATTACGACCGGCGAGCTCGCAGGCTTTACCCAGAGCGATGATCCCGGGAACATTTTCAGTCCCGGCCCGGCGACCCTTCTCCTGATGGCCGCCAATCATGAAAGGGGAAAACTTCGTTCCCTTGCGCACATAAAGTGCACCGATTCCCTTGGGCGCATGGAGTTTGTGGCCGGACAGCGAAAGCATATCGATACAGCTGTCATGCAAATTAATCGGGAGTTTGCCGACCGCCTGCACGGCGTCGGTATGAAAGGTGATCCCCCGCGCTCGGCACATCGCGGCGATGTCTTCAACCGGAAAGATGACCCCGGTTTCATTGTTGGCCCACATGATTGAAACCAGCGCCGTATCCGCGCTCAGGCTTTCCTCCAGACGCCCCAAGTCGAGGGCACCATCGCTATCCACCGGAATTTCCGTAATCCGGTAACCCTGCCGACTCAAAGTGCTGAACAAAGAACCAATGGCCGGATGCTCAACCCGAGTGGTTACCAGATGACGCTTACCGGGATCGGCCAACAGCGCCGCATGCACGGCGGTATTGTCACTTTCCGTGCCGCAGCTGGTGAAAACGATTTCATCCGCCAAGGCCCCCAGCAAAAACGCAACCTGCTCCCGGGCCTCCTTGAGGCGCGGAGCCACCCGTCCCCCGACGAAATGCATACTCGAAGGATTGCCGTAGTCTTCACAAAAAAACGGCTGCATGGCCGCCAGGACTTCATCGGCAACCCGGGTGGTGGCATTATTGTCGACATAAACCGGTTTCATCTGGCAACCTCCTCAACCACCAGCTCCGGGCTGACGAACTCCCTGAGCTTCGCCTCGACCAGATTTTTCAGGGTGATCGGCGCCGACTTGCAGGAGGAACAGGCGCCGCGAGTCGCAACCATGACCCGATTGCCGATTACATCTATCAATTCAACATCACCACCGTCAAGTTGCAGTGAAGGACGAATCTCACGCTCCAGGGTTTCTTCAATCAAGTGCATCCGCTGAATGTTGGTAAGCTGTTTGGGAGGCAACTCAGGCTGGGGTTGATTCTGCACCTCCAGAATCAACCTGGCGATATCCCCATGACAACGTTCGCAACCACCGCCGGCCTTGGTAAAATTGGTTACTTCTTCTACGGTTTTCAGGCGATTTTCCTGAATCGCCCGCATGATTTCTAGATCGGTCACACCAAAACACTCGCAGATAAGTTTACCTTCCTTTTTTTCAAGCGGAATCCCCCGATAACAGGCAATCGCTTTTTCCAGGGCTTCATGTCCCATGACCGAACAGTGCATCTTCTCCTTGGGCAGGCCACCGAGATAATCGGCGATCTGCTGATTGGTTATCTTTTCCGCATCTTCAATGGTCTTACCGATCATCATCTCGGTTAAAGCCGAGCCCGAGGCAATGGCGCTGGCGCAACCGAAGGTCTTGACCTTAGCTTCCGCTATCCGCCCCTGAGCATCAAGTTTAAAGGTCAGCCGCAGAGCATCACCGCAGGAAAGGGAACCGACATCGCCGACCCCGTCCGGATTTTCAACCTCTCCGACATTGCGTGGATTAAGAAAATGTTCCTTGACTTTCTCGGTGTACTCCCACATGAAAACAGCTCCTTTGTCAACGGGGGAGAACGGGCCGTGGTCTGTTTTAAATTGCCGCAGCCCGACGGCAAAGCGCCAAACTTAAGTGGAACCTAATCTTGATAGTATTTGTTTGTTTTTAAAAAATCAAGTTTTTTTATGGCCGATCACGGTTTTTTCGGCCCTTGACATTTCCCCGACCGATAGGCAATATGAATACAAAGCTGACGGCAAAGGTTGGGAACGGCGCGAAAAAACGTGGTTCGGCCGACGATTTTTAAAAACATAAGGATAACTTGCGATGTTGAAACTTTTTCTGGCTTTCACCCTGGTCCCGGCTCTGGAAATTTTCCTTTTCCTCAAACTCGGCGGGGCCATTGGCTTGTTCAACACCCTGCTGATAGTGTTATTGACCGGAATAATCGGCGCCGGTCTGGCCCGCTGGCAGGGAGCCGAAACCATGCTGAGAATCCGCCGAAGCCTGCAGAAAGGCGTCACTCCGGCCGAAGAAATGATTGACGCGGCGCTGATCTTTGTCGCCGGAATGGTGCTGCTGACCCCAGGATTTCTCACCGATTTCGCCGGCATTCTCCTGCTCTGGCCGCCGAGCCGGCGGCAGTGCAAAATCTTTCTCAGAAAAAAATTCAACCAGTGGATGGCTTCGGGACAAGTGACTGTGGTGAGATACCACTGAAAAAGCCCGAACGACGCGATAAATAAATTTTATTCGCGTCTTTTTCCGACAATAAATATCGAGAAAAACAAAGGTCTGCGGCGTGCACCGGCAGGTTTATGAACAGCTAACCAGGATGGCCGACGAGGGAAAGACAACTCGCATTTTCTGCTCGCGACAGGTGAAAATCGCCGCCTGCAAGCGCCCCGGAAATTTAAGGGTTGTGCAAAATGCGGAACTCTCACGATAATTCGGATGCACAAATTCAAGCCGGAAAACCGAGTCAAGGCCGCTGTTTTCTGCTGGGATGAACTATCCGGACAAGATCAGGAGTAACCTTCGACCGCGGCCCTAAGATCCAGATGCAGAGAAACCAGGTTTTCCAGCTCCGGACTCAGCTCCGCTCCCAATTTGCGGGCGTCAAAGGTTTTCAGATAGCGGCGGCAGTGCCGACAGATATCAACCCGGCGCTTCTCGTCGCCCTCAACCGTAAAATAGGCAAGGTCTTTCGGCTCCCGGCCGCCGCAGAAAGGACATTGCAGGCGCGGAAAAGGCCATTCCCAATCGCATTGCAGACAAAACAGCGAACGCGTGCCGTTCTCATTGCGAATCAGCCCCAGAGACGCAGGCCGTGAACAAACCGGACAACGGCTCTGTGCCCAGGAAAGGCCGCGCAGTCGGGAGTCATGTTTTTCTCTGCAGGCGATAAAAAACGGCTTCAGGCTTTCATTCAGCAACCAAGTGGTCAGATCGAGCTGAGCCTCCTCCCCGGCGGGGTTGGCTTCGGTCTTCTGCGAGCCGGCTTCCCGAACCTCGGGATTGAACAGCCGGCGCACCATTTCCCCATAAAGTTCCGCATCGCGGTTGAGCTCAAGACGCAGGCGAGAACTCGCCTCGGCGTCGAAAAACGCGGCGATGCCCAGGAGCTCTAGAAAATAGGCCCGCGGCTTTTGCAGATCGTGTTTTTCCCGACCCAGATCAGTCAGGGGCCGGCCGGATTCAAGCCTACTTGCGGCGGCGCTCGGCAACAGGGCAAAAATATCCCCGAGCGGATTTTCGCGATACCGTTTTCTCAGCTCACGAACGCTGTTTAGTAAAGCAATACAATCACCATAATGGGGCAGCTCGGCACGATAGTCAGCAAGTGTTTTCATGGGTTTCCTGATTTTTCCGGTCTTTCCGGAAGTCTGGAGATCTCGGCACCGCTCTCGGGTTGAGCGGTCGCGGGCAAAGGCCCGGTTTTGCGGCCGAAGATCCGCCGATTGCGGTAATCTTTCGGCCGCAAAACTCGGTCATCATCAGTCACCGTTGCCGGTATAGTATTCGAGGCTGCCTTCCTTTTCCTTTTTACGCAACCATTTCGGACACTGACTCAGGCACCAGGCCTTGGTGGTGTAACCGGTCAAAACAATGGCCGCCGAGCCCGGCACCCCGACCGTGCCGAGGTAAAGATGCACGACGATAAAAGGCAGCAGCAGAACCACGCCCAGAGCATGCAGGGCGTACATCAGATTGATCAGGTCCCGGCTCCACCCTTCCGGCCGCCACATCAGCAAACCACTGCCGATCATCATCAAACCGACAACCACGACCACCATGAAAAAGATTTTCTGACCCGGATTGTATTTGCCGGTTTCCGGTAAGTGGTCAACCTTCCAAAGGTAGCCGCCACCTTTTTTCAACCATTCAAGATCATTTGGCAAATCCAGAGACGCGGCATCCTTCCACCAGGTAACCACGGCCAGAAACAGGGCCGAAATAAAAATCAGCCCGGAACCGTTATGCACCAGCTTCAGATTTTTAAGACCGCCGAAAGGGACCGAGACAAAGTTAAAGGAATGGAACATCATACCCAGCCCGGTAACAAGCAACAACAGACAACTCAGGGCCAGATACCAGTGCACCAGACGTTCAAAGGTTGTCGACACCTTGACCATTCCTTTTTTGATGAGTAACATTTCAGGAATCTCCTTTCCGGCCATATTCAGTCACGTCTTTGGGGCCTTTAGTCAGGTAGTGGAAAAAGGTGCCGGCCAGCACGGCTCCCGGAGCCAGCAGGGCCAGAGGTTTGAGGATGTCCTTCCAGGTGCTCAACGCCGCCGGAACCTGCGGCCGGATCGGCAGGCCGCTGTACTGGCGCGGGTCCGCCGGCAGAATGTAGAGCAGATGAGTGCCGCCGACAAACTGGTCCCCATACAGCCGGCCCTCGCCTCCCAACGCGGCCAGACGATCTTTAATCACTTCACGCATTTCCCCGGCTTCTCCGAATTGCAGGGCGCCGGTCGGACAGGCCTTGACACAGGCCGGTTCAAGGTTGTTTTCCAGACGAGAGAAGCACATGTCACATTTGGCGACCTTTTCGGTTCCGGGATCATACTGCGGCACCCCGAAAGGGCAGACGATAGTGCACTGTTTACAACCGATACATTTTTTCTGATCGAGAGCAACCGTGCCGTGACTAGTGTGAAAGAGGGCGCCGCTCGGGCAGGCAATCACGCAGGCCGCATCACTGCAATGCATGCAGGAATCCTTGCGAAAAAGCCATTTGACGCCATCGTCACCGGCTGCGATTTCGTCGAAACGAATCAGCAGCCAGGTGGAGGGATTAAGGGTTTGCGGATTCTGGTAACTGCCGTGGTTTTCAGTCTGGCCGGCGGGTAGACTGTTCCACTGTTTGCAGGCCAACTGGCAGCCGCGGCAGCCGGTACATTTAGTCGCGTCGTAGAGTTTAATCTTCTGAGACATGCCTTAGGCTCCCTTCTTGCTGACATTAACCATGAAGGCCTTGCTTTCCGGGATCATGGTGTTGGCGTCTCCGATGAACGGGGTCAGCAGATTGGCGGAATCTCCGCTGGTGAAAACTTCAGGTTTTTTATCGCCGATCACATACTCGCGCATCCTGGTCGTGACCCAACCGTAATGCCAGGGCAGGGCCACCTGATGAACGATATTGCCGTCCAGGTTGAACGGCCGCAGACGGCGAGTGACCACGGCCACCGCCTCAACCTCGCCCCGAATGGAGTTTATCATGACCGCATCGCCGTTGTTGATCCCCTTCAGTTTGGCGAGTTCGGGACTGAGCTCGACAAAAAGACCAGGCTGCATTTCCGCCAGCCAGGGGCACCAACGGGTCATCAGTCCGCTCTGCCAATGCTCGCTGACCCGGTAGGTGGTGCAGACCAAAGGAAAGCGCGGGTCGGAGGTGGCCCGGGCATCAACCGCGGCGCCACTGCCTTCCCGGTCCCAACGTTTGATCACCGGGTTGTTCATCTGCGCCGAGAGCAGATTTTTTTTCACCGGACTTTCCAGGGGCTCGTAATGCTCCGAGAAGGGGCCTTCGGCCAGACCCGGCCCGAAGATGCTGGCAACGCCATGGGGTTTCATGATGAACGGCTTGCGGCCGCTGCCCGGCGCGGCGACCCCGTCCGGCACATCGCCGACCCATTTGCCGCCCTGCCAGAAGATAACCGGATCCTTTTTATCCCAGGGCTGCCCGCTCTCGGGATCGACCGAAGCGCCATTATAGATAATCCGCCGGTTAACCGGCCAGCACCAGGCCCAGTCCGAGTAAAGACCGACTCCGGATTTGTCCACACTGCCGCGGCGGGTTGCCTGATTGCCTTTTTCGGTGCAGGAATTACAGTAGAGCCAGTTGCCGGAAGAGGTCGAACCATCGTCCTGGAGCAAGGCGAAGCTCGGCACCAGGCTTCCTTTCTTATAGACTGTGCCTTTTATTTCCACATCCTCGAGAAAATAACCGTTGATCTCCCGGGCGATCATCTGGGTATCGAGGTGACGGATACGGCCGGCGGCGTTTTTCGGACCATAGTCCCAGCTGAGCTGAGTGATGGCCCCGGCCAGGGGACCGCCTTCGGCCGCGTAGAGATCCTTGAGCCGGTAATGTAACTCACTGATAATCTCGCCGTCAGGCCGGGCTTCGCCCGGAGGATTGACGGCTTTATAACGCCACTGCATCCAGCGGCCGCTATTGGTGATACTGCCTTCCTTTTCAATCGAGGCGGCACAGGGCAGCATGAAAACCTCGGTCTTGATTTTGCTCGGATCCTGACCCGGAGCCCGCCAGAAGGAACCGGTTTCGTTGTCGAAAAGATTGACGTTGACCATCCAGTCGAGCCGACCCAGGGCAGCCCGGGTTTTATTGGAACTGGGACCGCTGCAGGCCGGATTCTGACCCCAGGCGAAGAACCCTTCGAAGTCGCCATTATACATGCGATCGAAAAGGGTCAGCCAGGAATAATTGGCGCCGTCATCAAGCTTGGGCAGATAGGCATAGGCTTCTTCCAGGGAAACTTCGTGACCGTACAGGGAGCGCAGCAGGCTGGCTGAGTACTTGGGATAGTTGCTCCACCAGTTAAGGCTGTTTTCCTCCTTGGTGGCAGGCGTGAATTTGGCGTTGTAAGCGGCCAGGGTCGGCAGCGAGGCGACCGGGGTTTTAAGATAGCCGGGCAGAATATGGAACAGCAGGGCGTGGTCGGTTGACCCCTGCACGTTGGCTTCGCCGCGCAGAGCGTTGACCCCGCCGCCGGTGACGCCCATATTGCCGAGCAAGAGCTGGATGATGGACATGGTCCGGATGTTCTGAACGCCAACCGTATGCTGGGTCCAACCCATGGCATACATAATGGTGCCGGCCTTGCCGACCGCGCCGGTGGCGGTATAGGCTTCGTAAACCGCCAGCAGTTTATCGATCGGAGTACCGGTGATGCGGCTGACAAGCTCCGGGGTATAGCGGGCATAGTGCTTTTTCAGCAGCTGAAAAACGCAGTGGGGATCCTGCATGGTCGGATCCTTCTTAACGATGCCGGCGTCATCGGTCTGAAAACTCCAGGTCGATTTGTCGTATCGGCTGCCCTCGAGACCGGAAAAGACCCCCTCATTGTCCCCCGGCAATTTAAAGCCGGGATTAACCAGAAAGGTGGCGTTGGTATAGTGCTCGACATATTTATGCTGAATCAGGTTATGATCAAGCAGGTATTTGATCATGCCGCCCAGAAAAGCGATGTCGGTACCCGAACGCAGTGCGGCATAGATGTCGGCTTTCGCCGAGGTCTGAGTAAAGCGGGGATCGACGCTGATCAGCTTGGCGCCCCGGGCCTGGGCCTCGGTAACATACTTGAAGGAAATCGGGTGGTTGGCAGCCGCGTTACTGCCCATGATGAGAATGCAGTCACTGTTTGCGATATCGTTCCAGTGATTGGTCATTGCTCCGCGTCCAAACGACTCTGCCAGAGCCGCTACAGTGGCGGAGTGTCATATCCGGGCTTGATGTTCGACATAGACGAGCCCGAGACTGCGTAGAAATTTCTGGTAGATAAAACATTCCTCGTTGTCGAGGGCGGCGCTGCCGATCGAGGCAATCGCCGTGGTCCGGTTGACGGTCTGCCCCTTGGCGTTTTTCAGGGCGAATTTCCCGTCACGGCTTTTCTTGATATTGCGAGCGATTTTATCCAGGGCCCAGTCCCAGGAAACGGCCTTCCATTCCCGACTGAACGGCGCCCGGTAGAGAGGTCGATCCAGACGGTTCTTGTTGACCGACAGCTGGGCGATGGAACCGCCCTTGCTGCAAAGCGAACCTCGGTTGATGGGATGATCGGGGTCGCCTTCGGTATTGATGACCTTGCCGTTGCGAGTCGAGACAATGATGCCGCAGCCGACACCGCAATAGGGACAAATGGTGGTGGTCTCCTGGGCGTAGCGGGTCTTCAGGGACGCGGCGTGGGCTTGCACCGGTTTCAGACTAAGCCCCATACTGCCGGCCATGACCGCTCCACCCGAGAGTTTCAGGAATGACCTTCGACTAACCTGCATATTTTGTATTCCTCCTTTATGGCTGATCATACGGTTGCCGGATCTCGGCAGGGCCCGTCAAGCGGCCTGCCTATCGAAGGGCGGAAGGCTGCAAGTCCCGTACCGTACAACCTGGCCCCGGCGGCGGCCGGCCGCTCTGCCGGGGCCAGGGTCCCGGCAGGTTCAGGTTTTATCGACGAAAAGGTACTTATCAGCGGCGGCCGGGGCGCCCCGGCCGCCGCTGCCGCCGAACTTTCGACCCGGACAAATTGTCCACAAAATGCAAAAAAAAGGGATTTTCGGAGGAACTTTTGTCCGCATCGACAAAAAAAGGCCAGGGCGCGCCTACTTGCGGTCAAACGGGAAAAGAGGATTAGCCGGCAACACCAGAATAATGGTTGTACCCTGGCCGGGACTGCTGTCGACTTCGATATCACCGCCGAGACTGCGCAGGAGTTCATAGCCGATGGAAAGGCCGAGCCCGGTACCCTCGCTTTTAGTGCTGTAGAAGGGATTGAACATGTTTTCGACCTGTTCGGGGGTCATGCCGCAACCGTTGTCGCTGATCGTGATTTCGATCTTGCCGCGGTCGACCCGGCTGCTGATGCCGATCCGGCCCCCGGTTTCCGGAATGGCCTGCATGCTGTTGCAAAGCAGGTTGGTGATGATCTGGGTCAGACCTTCTTCATCCGAGAAAAACGGCGCCTCCGTCTGCGGCTGGGTCGTGACGGAAATGCCGCGCTGGTTCAATTCGTTCCGCAACGGAATCAGGAGATCCCGGATCAGTTCATCGGCACGCAGTTCCTTCAGATGGTTATTCCTGACCCGGGCGAAACCAAGCATATTGCCGATAATTTTCTTGATCCTGGCAGCCTGGCCGCTGATCAGCTCGATTTCGGTGCGATAGCGTCCCTGAACATCCGGGTCCATTTCCAGAATTTCAAGATTGCCGGCAATAATATTGACCGGATTGTTGATTTCATGGGCGACCCCGGCCACCAGGCTGCCGAGAGCGGCCAGCTTGCCCGAACGGACCAGCTGCTGCTGGGCCTGCTGCAGGTTGTGCAGGGATTCCTCGAGCCTGAAATTGATGGCTTTTTTATCGCTCATCATCTCCAACAGGTGTTGTTTCATTTCAATCAGCTCATGATTGCGGGTTTCAAGCTCCTGCGTACGCTGGGCGACCTTGTTTTCCAGCCCCCGTTGCAGCTGTTCGATCGAAGCATCCCGCTGTTTCAGGACCGCGATCATTTCATTAAAGCCGGCGGCCAGCTGGCTCAGCTCGTCGTTGCCGGGCAGCTCCAGCCTGCTTTTAAGCTGCCCGCCGGCGACCTGGCTTAACTGCTGCTGCAAGCTGTCGAGGCGGCGCGAAAAAAACCGGGCGAAGATGAAAACGGTCAAGAAAGTCAAGGCGGCGCCCGCCGTCAGAATGCCGACCAGAATCAAAATAACCCGGTTGCGGAACGCGAGAAACGGTTTTTCCTTCATGCCGACATAGAGAATCCCGACCACCTGATTGCGAGCATTACAGATAGGCTCGTAGGCACTGATATACCAGTCATTGACGACAAAGGCGCGATCGGCCCATTTCTGCCCTTGAATCATGACCTTGTGGTAAACCTCTTCCGAAACCCGGGTCCCGATGGCTCGCTTGCCGGAGGAATCAAGCACGTTGGTGGCAATCCGGACATCTTCCTGAAAAATGGTTACCGTGCCGATATCCTGACCGGAAAAGGATGTGTTGGAAAAAATCACCTCTTTGATGCGGTCGACCAGCTGGTTTTCCCGATTTAAAAGACGACCACCATAGAGGGCGCCGATAAGATTGCCGAAACCGTCGTACACCGGCCAGCCGGCCAGCATCATCAGGCCGCCGGCAAGATGGCTCCGGCTTTCCTGCCGGGCTTTGGGGGTTGAAATCAGTTTGATCTGGAAAAGATGTCCGAGGTTGGGATTTTCAAGGCTCAGTTCGACATCGCTCAACACCTCGCTGCCGGCGGCGGGATTGCCGAGCAGGGTCTCGGCAATCAGCGGCAGGCGGGGTTGATCGCCCCCGACCCCGGGATTGGCGGCCCGCAGCAGCACCCGGCCCTCGGCATCGGTCAAGGTCAGCAAACTCAGGTTCTCTCGACGGCGCAGAGCCTGCAATTCCCTGAGCAAAGCCGGCTTATTATCGGCCAATAGCGCCTGGGTCAGCAGATAGGAGCCGGCGGCGCAATGGATTTGTTCCTGCAGGCATTTACAGCTTGAATCATAGATTTCCCGGGCTGAATTAAGGTCGTTGATAATCTTGTTTTGCGCCTGACGAAAAATAAAACCGTCAATAATGTGAATGGCGAAAGCGATGGCCAGAGTCATGGTCAGCATGGGCACCATGAAATTGGCTAGAGTCAATCTCCATTTGAGCGAAAAACGATGCCAGGGGAAAGAAGCCATCAGTTTGCTTTCCGGCGCCGAATCAGTTCAAGCTTACGGCCCAGGGTTTTCTCTGAAATACCCAGGATCTCGGCGCTGGTTTTGCGATCGCGGGCCGACTGCCGATAAACCATGGCGATATAATCAAGCTCGACTTCCTTAAGCGAGGCTGAAGCTTTGACGCCGTTCTCCATAAAAACCGGAATTTCAGCCGCGGCCACCGGACTCCGACCAAAAGGCAGCAGCGAGGCGTCAAAAACCGGCTGACGGGCCAGAATCACCGCCCGATGCACCAGGTTACGCAATTCCCGAACGTTGCCGGGCCAGGAATAATTTTCCAGAAGAGGAATGATTTCCGGAACCGGTTCCAGCATTGGTTTCCCCTCCTGGCGGCAGTACCAGTCGAGAAAATAATGGACCAGGGGCATGATATCGGCCGGCCGCTGCCGAAGCGGTGGCAACTCAATGGAAAAAACCTGCAGACGATAGTAGAGATCGGCTCGAAAACGGCCGGCTTCGACCTCACTTCTGAGATCGCGGTTGGTAGCCGCGATAATTCTGACATCAACCGGTTCGGGAACCGTGCCGCCGACCGGAGTTACTTCCTTTTTCTCCAGCACCCGCAACAGCTTACGTTGCAGCGCCGGCGAGGTTTCGGCGATTTCGTCAAGCAGCAGGGTGCCTTGATCGGCGGCCCGAAATAAACCGGGAGTGTCCTTGTCGGCCCCGGTGTAGGCTCCGCGCAGGGCTCCGAAGAGCTGACTCTCCAGGAGGTTGTCGGCCAGCGCCCCGCAGTTGACGGCGAGAAAACGATGCGCGCGGCGCAAGGGATCATGGTTGTGAATATGGGCCGCCACCACTTCTTTGCCGGTACCGGATTCGCCTGTCAAAAGAACGGTCGCCGAGGATGAGGCCACCTGCTCGGCCAGGGCCACCACCTGAGCGAAGATTCGCGACCGACAGATCAGGGCGGGCTGCTGATCGCCGCTTGCCAGTTGCCAGCGCAAAAGCTCGTTTTCCTGCTTGAGACGACGAGGCTCGAGAATCCGGTCGACGGCCTTGAGCAGTTCAGCCCCGGTAAAAGGCTTGGCGAGAAAGTCGGCGGCGCCCCGGCGCATGCTTTCCACGGCCAGCTCGACTTCACCATAAGCGGTGATGATAATACTCTGCAACTCCGGGCAGAGTTCCGCGACCTTCGACAAAAGTTCGATTCCGGTGGTGTCCGGCAGGCGATAATCGATCAGGGCCAGGTCCGGACTCCGGCGCCGACCGCCCAACTGTTCGACAAATTCGGCTCCGTTGCAACAGGTGATCGTCCGATAGCCGCGGGCCTTGAGAATCTTGCTGATGAAGTTGAGCATTCCGGCTTCATCGTCAACCACGATAATCGTTTCTCTGGTCACCAGTTTAACCGATCATACGGCAGCGGTTGGAAAGAACGCCGATCTTTTCGATTTCAATTTCAATCAAGTCTCCGGACTGCATAAATACCGGCGGATTCCGAAAAAAACCGACCCCGCTCGGCGTGCCGGTCATGATCAGGTCACCGGGTTCCAGGGTGAAATGCCGGCTCAGATAACTGACCAGTTCAGCCACCGGAAAGATCATGGCCGCAGTATTACTCTCCTGCATGACGACCCCGTTGAGCCGCGAGCGAATGGCCAGCCTTTGCGGGTCCTTGATTTCATCGGCGCTGACAATCCAGGGACCCAGCGGACAGAAGGTATCCAGAGACTTCCCCCGCACCCACTGCTGATCGGCGAACTGGAGGTCGCGAGCGCTGACATCGTTGCCGCAGGTATAACCGAAAACCTTGCTCAACGCCGTTTCAATTGAACAGGCCGAGGTTTTTTCACCGATAACCACCACCAGCTCCGCTTCAAAATCCACCTTTTGCGTAAGCTCCGCGGACCAGCGCAGCTCCGCCTCCGGGCCCACAACCGAATTCGGAAATTTGGCGAAGACCAACGGCTCTTCCGGAGTTTTAAGGTTTCCTTCGACGGCATGATCATGATAGTTCAAACCGACGGCGATAATCTTGCCGGGACGGTTGACCGGCGGGGCCAGCTCGAACTCGGCCAGGGGCAAGACCGGACTTGCTCCGGTCAGGGGTCGTCCGGCCGAAAGCCAGGCATGAAAATCGCCGGCAAAAGCCAGGGGCTGCAGCTGCCGCTCCGTTACCAGCCCCAACCTTAGCCCCTGCGGCGTAAAATATTGAGCCAATTTCATAACCCCTCCCCATTCCCGCACTTAAAATCACGGTCCTGTTACTGCCTTTTTTCCATCTCCATGTCAATAACCTTTTGCTATCATGTTTCAATTATGGTACAAAAACGAATCGAACGAACAAACTCGCGGGAACGCCGCGTTCTTACATTTTCCGTAAAAAAACTGCGCTTGGCCCGAACATGAAAGCAGATCAACATGATACCAACAAACGATATTTGCCCGGTTCAGCGGGTGGTCGTCTTTCAGGAACGCGGCAGCGGCGAAAAGAAGATTGCCGGCATCGAACATTTTGCCCCGGGTTGTTTCACGCTGGAAATCATCTCCATCGACGCCCCCCTGCCGCGGCTCATCGATGAACCCGAGGATTTTCTGCCGGCGACCATCGAGGCCGATCTCGTCCTGGATTTTTTACGCCATCCCGACCTTTCCACCGAACTTTTGCGCCGTTGCCGGGAAAACCAAATTCCCCTGGTCGCTTCCACCAAGAAACATGAAGCCGCGCCGCAGGTCGCGACGCCGCCGATATGATGCGCCCTCCCCCGCCAGGTCTGGCTGGGAGAGTATGGCCATCGCTACGGCACCCCGGAATTCTCGGTTGAACTTGAAAACGGAAAGATAAAAGCCATTCAGGTTCGACGCGGAGCCCCCTGCGGGGCTTCCTGGAAAGCCCTGGATAAACTGATCGACATGGAGGCCGATGCGGCCGCCATTCGTTACGGTCTGGACGTGCAGTTCAACTGCAGCGCCGACCCGGCCGGCTGGGATCCGCTCTGGGGTAAAAGCCCGGTTCATCTGGCGGCCGATGTTCACTTCAAGGCCCTGCAACGCGCGATTCGTCAAGCCCGCCGCCGGGAGGCGGACGGACATGAATGATTTAGAACCGTCCTTTGCCCCCCTGGCCGAGCGCATGCGCCAGGCCGGCATGCCGAAACTGGCCATAACGATGCTAAAGCTTTATTTTCAGCGTTTGCGAGCCGGGGCGGACGGTAAAATCAGAGAAAATGAAATTGAGCCGCTCAGCTTGTTGCCGACGGCCGCAGACCTGGATAAATCCTGTCGGCAACAAGGTGAGCGGGCCCTGGCCGAAACCGTGCTGATTAAGCTGAACGGTGGGCTGGGAACCAGCATGGGCCTCGACCAGGCCAAATCCCTGATCGAGGCCAAAAACGGACTCAGTTTTCTCGACATCATCGTGCGACAGGCGCTGGCGGCCGGGGTGCCGCTGATCCTCATGAACAGCTTCGCCACGCGCCGGGCCGCGCTGGAACGGCTGACGAGCTATCCGGAACTGGGTGGTTTTAACCTTCCCCTCGACTTTGTCCAGCACCAGATCCCCAGACTTTACGAAGACAACCTGCAACCGTTCAGCTGTCCCGCCCAGCCGGAACAGGAATGGTGCCCGCCCGGCCACGGTGATCTTTACCCGGCCCTGGTAACCAGCGGCGTTCTCGAAAAATTACGCCACCGCGGCTATCGCTACGCTTTTATCAGCAACGCCGACAATCTCGGCGCCACCCTGGACCCGGTGATTCTCGGTTATCTCGTCAGTCGGCAGGCGCCCTTCCTGATGGAAGTCGCCAGAAGAACCAAAGCCGACCGCAAGGGCGGCCATCTGGCCCGGCGCCGCGGCAGCGGCGGTCTGCTGCTGCGCGAGGCGGCGCAATGCCCTGAAAACGAAACGGCCGCTTTTCAGGATATCTCGCGCCATCGCTATTTCAACACCAACTCTCTCTGGCTGGATCTGGCGGCCCTGGAAAAAGAATTGCAGCGCCGCGACAACCGTCTGGAGCTGCCCCTGATTATCAATCGCAAGACCCTGGCCGAGGGATCATCCGCTTCGACCTCGATTCTCCAGCTGGAAACCGCCATGGGCGCGGCGATCGAGATTTTTCCGGAAGCCCTGGCCCTGGAGGTGCCCCGCCGGCGCTTTGCTCCGGTCAAGACCACCGACGATCTTCTCGCCCTGCGCTCCGATGCTTATCAGCTACGGAAGGATTTTGCCCTCGGCCTGGCGCCGGAGCTTGTAAGTCCGCCGCTGATTCAGTTGGATTCACGCTATTATCGCCACATAAATGATTTCAACCAACGTTTTGCCGCAGGGGTTCCCTCCCTGCGAAAATGTCGGTCGCTGCGCGTTACCGGAAACCTTTTCTTTGCCCGGAACATTTCCCTGGAGGGCAATCTTCAGCTTACAATCCAGGAAAACCAGGCGGCGACCCTGCCGGCCGGGTTAACCATCGCCGATCAAGACCAGGAATACCAATGATGGCCGATTCAGCTCAGATCCACCTTGGGCAACCAAACCCAGGCGGCCAAGCTGATGGGAACGTCAAAACGGGTAATTCAGTACAAAATAGCCAACCTCAATATCGACTATAAAAAATACAGCGGGGTCAACGTTTGAACCAGAGCTTCATCTTGTCTTATAAATGCTTTGTCGGACTGCTGCTGGGCTCCGCGCTGGTCACCCTGGGGCTCGCACTGCACGCCTGGCGCTTCCGCGACAAGGCCGGAGCCCGAGCCTTTATGGGACTGGCGCTGGCGATGTCGATCTTTTCCTTGACCTCCGGCATGTCCGCTTTCAGCTCCAGCCCGGCAGAGGCGGATTTCTGGTTCAGTAAACTACGCTTTGTCGGAATCAGCTATGTTCCGGTTTTCTTTTTAATCTTTGTTTTAACCTACAGCGCAAAACCAGCCCGACATCTGCAAACAGTTATCTGCGGTCTACTTGGTTTTCCTCTACTGACCCTGGTTTTTGCCTTTACCAATCACTATCCGGGTTTTTTTCTTCATGCCGTCAGTTACGAGCAAATCGACGGCCTTTTTTTTCGCTCCTTCTGGAGACCCGGCCCCTGGTTCTGGGTTCATACCGTCTTCTCTTATACAGCAATCGCCAGCGGCCTGGTTCTGCTTGGGCAAATGGCCCGCTACCGTCCTCAACCCTACAAAACTCAAGCCCGATTGATGCTCTACGGCACCCTGCTCCCGTTGCTGGCCAACCTCTACGCGACCGCACGTTTAGGAAACAAACCGGCGCTCGATTTCACCGCCCTGGGGTTCACGCTGAGCGGCCTGAGCATCGGCTTTGCTCTTTTCCGCCATAAAATGCTGGACCTGGTACCCATTGCCCGGGATCTGGTCGTTGAATGCATTGATGACGCCGTCATTGTTCTGGACCGGCAACTGCGGGTAGTCGACCTGAACCCGGCGGCAATTACCATGTTTTCGGCTTCCGGCACGGCAAAAATGGGCATCTCGATCAATCAGCTGCTGCCCCGCCCCCTTGATTTTACCGACATGCTTCGCGAGCAGGAAAGCCGAAAAATCGAAATCGACTTTCCTTTGCCAAACGGGCTCAAGGCCGTTTACGAGCTTCGCATCTCCCGTTTCATCACCCCCCGGGGAGAAAGGTTGGGTTTTCTGCTGGTCGCCCGCGATGTCACCGAACGCATCGACATGATTGACGAACGTGAAAGAATCATTCAGGAACTTGAAGCCACCAAGGCGGAGCTTACTCGTCAGGCCAATTTCGATTTTCTCACCGAGATCTTCAATCGCCGCCATTTCATGAGCCTGGCGAGAAACGAATTCGCCCGCGCCCGGCGCTACCGGCATCCCCTGTCCCTGATCATGATCGACATCGATCATTTCAAAAAAATAAATGATTCCTTCGGGCATGAGGCCGGCGATACGGTTTTGCGGGAAATGGCCCTGACCATCAAAGACAAACTCCGCCAATCCGATATTCCCTCCCGCTTCGGCGGCGAGGAGTTTGTTATCCTGCTTCCGGAAACATCCCTTGAGCAGGCTTTGATCGTGGCGGAAAAGATTCGTCTGGACCTCGAACGGCTGCGCCTCGGAGCCGCCGCCATTCGACTCACGGCCAGCCTCGGGGTCGCCGGACTTGAAAACGACATCGAGAACCTTGACGAGCTGCTCAGACAGGCCGACCAGGCGATGTATCGCGCTAAAAGGGAAGGACGCAACCGGGTCTGCGCGGCCGCCCCCAGGAACCTGAAGCCACCTGTTCAGACCGACTGATCGGGAGGGGGCGGGAAAGAGACAAAAATGTAGCAAAACTCCGCTGACGACTCAACATAAACGTATCAGCAGGCCTATCCTCTCGAAATCCAAGGATTTTTCTTCGTTTTCAGCGCCGCTCCAGGGAACAGGCGCATCTATCTCCTCCCCCGACGGACACATTAATGTATCAAATCGCCAGATTATGCCAACGCCGCCGACCTTGTTCCGGACGCAACGACAACGACCACAAAGCCGGAGCACCATTATTCGCAACCGTCAGACTTCGCTGTAAACCATTTCAATATAAGCATTTACAGCTAGCGCGCCAGAAAACACCCCCGCTTGAACCACCCATTAAACCACGTCCCGAGATTGCGGTTGCGGTCGCGAAAACAGCCTGGCACACTCCCTGCTAGCTTCAGCGCCATCTTAAAACCTGGAAAAAACAGCAGGCCCGCCCGGAGAACGCCATGTTAAAACAAAGCCGCGACCGCCGGCGACAACCGCTGCGCTCGAAAATCGTCTCAACCCTGGTGTTTTCACTTCTGCTGCCGGCCGCCCCCCTTTTTGCCGGAGACTCCGCCGGCGTGATTGACAGCGGGAACACGGCCTGGATGCTGACCTCGACGGCGCTGGTGCTGCTGATGGTCCCCGGCCTGGCGATGTTTTACGAAGGCCTGGTAAGGACCAAGAACGTACTCGGCACCATGATGCACAGCTTTGCGGCCATGGGAATTATCGGCGTCATGTGGGTCGCGGTCGGCTATTCGATGTCTTTCGGCAAAGGCATTCTCGGCGGCTGGTGCGGCTGGAATCCGGACTATTTTTTTCTGCGCGGCATCGATGACGTGATTCTTGAAGCCGGGGTTCCCGAATATGTTTTCGCCATGTTTCAGGGCAAATTCGCGATCATCACCCCGGCCCTGATTGCCGGAGCCTTCGCCGAACGGGTGCAATTTCGCGGCTACTGCCTCTACATTGCCTTATGGAGCGTTTTGGTATACAATCCCCTCTGTCACTGGGTCTGGGCCCAGGATGGCTGGATCTTTAATCTCGGCGCCGCCGGGGCCGTCGATTTTGCCGGAGGCACGGTCGTTCATATCTCAGCGGGAGTCAGCGGCCTGGTCGCGGCGTTATATCTGGGAGCCAGACACGGTTATCCGCAGTCGGCCATGCATCCCAACAACCTGGTAATGACCCTGATGGGGGCCGGGCTCCTGTGGGTCGGCTGGTTCGGTTTCAACGCCGGCAGCGCGGTTTCCAGCGGCCTAGCGACCGCCCAGACCTTGACGGCCACGCAGGTGGCTGCGGCGGCCGGGGCCACCACCTGGCTGATTATCGAGGCTGTCCACCTGGGCAAGGCCACCACCCTGGGGATCGTCAGCGGCATTCTGGCCGGCCTGGTCGTGATCACTCCGGCGGCCGGGGTGGTCAAACCGGCCGGAGCCGTGGCCTTGGGCATGGGGGCTTTTCTGATCTGTTATCTGGGGCTGTCGTTAAAGAAAAGATTGGCCTATGACGACAGCCTCGACGCCTTCGGCATTCACGGCGTGGCCGGAATTTTCGGCGCCCTGGCCCTGGTTTTTTTCATCCGTGACAGCTGGATGCTCGACGCCGCCAAGGCCGTTGCAGGTTCCTGGGGCGTTTTTGCCCAGCTCGTGGTGCAGGCCAAGGCGGTTGCCGTCACCATCATTTACACCGTCATCGTCAGCGGCATGCTGGTTCTGGTCGTGGAAAAAAGCGTGGGCTTTCGTCTGGTCCTGGATCAGGAAAGGTCCGGAATGGACCATGCCCTGCACGGCGAGCAAGGCTACGGCCTGACAAATCTCAACTGACGGGAGAATCTCCATGAAAATTGTAACCGCCATCATTCAGCCGGACAAACTTGACGAGGTCAGGGAAGAGCTGGTCTCCGCCGGAATCTCCCGCATCACCACCAGCCGGGTTACCGGGCACGGCCAGCATCAGAAACAACTGGACAGCGAACGGCTTTATCGCGGGCAGAAGGTCATTCCCAATCTCCTGCCCAAGGTCAGACTCGATATCGCCTGCAATGACGAATACGTCGAAATCGCCATCGAGGCCATCCTGCGCTCCGCCAAGCACGGCGAGGGGCGCATCGGCGACGGCAAGATTTTTGTGACGGAACTGCAACGCTGCATTCGCATTCGCACCGAGGAACAGGGGCCCGAAGCGATCTGAAAAACTGCGCCAGCCAACCTGTGAGGTACGAAATCCTGAAAAATCAAGGCAGGATTTCGTTCATGATATTTTAAAATCGTCAAACCAAAAAGGAGCAGAAAATGACCAGAGAAGAAATCTTGAAGGTGGTGGAGAAAGAAAATGTCCGTTTTTTCAGACTGCAGTTTGTGGATATTTTCGGGATTATGAAAAATATCGCCATGCCCCTGAGCCAGCTTGAAAAAGCGCTCGACGGCAAAATGATGTTCGACGGCTCTTCGATTGAAGGCTTTGCCCGAATCCAGGAGTCCGACATGTATCTGATTCCCGACTACAACACCTTTTGCGTCATGCCCTGGCGCAACAAGGAAGGGGTAGCCACGGCCCGGATTATCTGCGATGTCCACAAACACGACGGCACCGCCTTTGCCGGCTGCCCGCGGGTCAACCTGAAACGGGTCATGGCCGAGGCCGCTAAACTGGGTTACACCATGAACGTCGGCACCGAATGCGAATTTTTCCTTTTTGAGACCGATGAGATGGGAAGACCGACCACTGAAACCAGCGATCAGGCCGGCTATTTCAGTGTCGACGCCGAAGACGAAGGCATTGAATGCCGCCGTGAGATTATCGACACCCTGGAAAAAATGGGCTTTGAAATTGAAGCCTCCCATCACGAGGTCGCGCAGGGGCAACACGAAATCAACTTCAAATACGCCGACGCGGTGACCGCCGCCGATAACACCGTCACCTTCAAATGGGTGGTCAAAACGATCGCGAAATCCTACGGCCTGCACGCGACCTTCATGCCGAAACCGGTGTTCGGCATCAACGGCTCCGGCATGCATACCAATCAATCCCTTTTTGATCTTGAAGGCAACAACGCTTTCTATGATGCGGATGACGCCCTGGGCCTGAGCCGGATCGCCTACCAGTACATCGCCGGCGTCGCCAAGAACGCTCGCGGCTTCTCGGCGGTAACCAATCCGCTGGTAAATTCTTACAAACGCCTGGTGCCCGGCTATGAAGCCCCGGTCTACGTCGCCTGGTCGGCCAGCAACCGCAGCGCCCTGATGCGGATTCCGACCTCGCGAGGCATGGGAACCCGCGTCGAAGTACGTTGCCCTGACCCGACCTGCAACCCCTACCTGGCCTTTGCCATGATGCTGAACAGCGGCCTCGACGGCATCAAGAACAATCTCGAGGTTCCGCCGTCGGTCAATGTCAATATCTTCCATATGACCGCGGAGGAAAAAGCCGCGGCCAACATTGAAAACATGCCGGCTTCCCTGCTCGAAGCCCTTACGGAATTCAAGGCCAATCCGCTGGGACGCGAAACCCTGGGCGACCATATTTTTGAAAAATATGTCTCTTATAAACAGATCGAGTGGGACAAATTCCGGACTGCGGTCACCGACTGGGAGATCAATAACTATCTCTCCATGTATTAAGATCCTTTACTAGCGAAAAACGGCCGCCCCGAATCCAGCGGCGGCCGTCTAGTTATGACAACCGAAATTTGACCAGTTGTGATTATCGAAAATTGATCACCCTGATTGCAAGATAAAGTTAAGCACTGATGTTCATGGTTAAATTTTAAGTTTGCTTATTGGTAATG
>DSCM01000069.1 GCA_011049115.1 Pseudomonadota bacterium | reverse complement strand
TCTATGAAGGCACCAACGCCATTCAGGCCCTTGACCTGGTTGGCCGCAAACTTACCCGGGATCGGGGGCAGGCTTTGAAAAATCTGTTCGCCGAAATCGGGAGTACGGCCGCCCGGGCGGCCGCCGATTCAGCCCTGATGCCGCTGGGCGCGGCTCTGGGTAAGGCCTTGGAGGCTGTGGGGGGAGTTACTTTACGATTTAAGGACTGGAGTGAGGGAGCCGGCCTGGCTCTGCCCATTCTTAATGCTCGTCCTTTTCTGGAGTTGCTCGGGGATTTGATTGTCGGCTGGCAGCTGCTTGAGGGGGCCATGATTGCCGGAGTCGCCTTGCAGAAAATTTATGCCGCCGCCGGCGCCGTGACCTCGGCTCAGCGCCGGGCCTGGGCCCGGGAGCATGCCGAAGCCGCTTTTTATGAAGGCAAAATCGCCAGCGCCGGCTATTTTGCCTCGACCATTTTACCGACCATTAAAGGGCGGGCCCTGGGAATTATGGCGGGTGACCGCACTCCAATTGAGATGCTGGATGTCTCGTTGGGTTGATATCGGCTAAGAATTATTATTTTGTGCAAATTAAGGAGAAGATTAAATATGACTTACCAGATCAAAAAAGCGGCGGTGCTTGGCGCCGGAGTCATGGGGGCGACGATTGCCGCTCACTTGGCCAATGCCGGAATTGAAACCTTATTACTGGATATTATTCCTTTTGAGCTGAAACCCGAGGATGAGGCCAAAGGCCTGACCCGGGAAAGCCCGGCCTGGCGCAATCGTTTCGCGGAAAGCGGGTTTAAGGGCGCGCTCAAGGCCAAACCGGCGGCTTTTTACGCTCCGCGTCTGGCGGAGCTGGTCAAGATCGGCAATTTTGAGGATGATCTTGGTAAACTGGCCGGGGTTGACTGGGTGGTCGAGGTGGTCGTCGAGAATCTGAAAATCAAGCGGGATCTGCTCGCCCGGGTCGAAAAGATCATCGGTCCTGACTGTATTTTATCGAGTAACACCTCCGGCTTACCGATCAATGAGGTCGGCGCCCAGTTGACGTCCGCAGTCAAACAGAGATTTTTGGGAACCCATTTCTTTAATCCGCCGCGCTATATGAAATTACTGGAGATTATTCCAGGCCCTGAAACCAGGGCTGAGGTTGTCTCCTACATGAGCTCTTTTGTGGAAAATGTTCTGGGCAAGGGAGTGGTTGTCTGTAAGGACGTACCTAATTTTATTGCCAACCGCATCGGGGTCTTTGATATCGCAAATGCCATCAATATTATGCAGGATCATGATCTGAGCATTCCCGAACTGGATGCGATTGTCGGGAAAGCCCTGGGGCGGCCAGGTTCGGCGATCTGCGGAACCATGGATCTGGTTGGGCTCGATACCGGTATTCATGTCATGAAAAATCTCTATGACGCGGTTGTTGACGATGAAATGCGGGAGATTTTCCAGGCCCCTGAATTCATGCTTAAAATGGTGGAAAAAGGGGCGTTGGGCAATAAGAGCAAGCAGGGTTTTTATAAAAAAACCAAGGACGCGAAAGGAAAACGGCTTAAACTGGCGCTCGATTATAAAACCGGTGAATATGTCGCTTATGAAAAACCGCGTTTCCCCGAGCTGAAAGAAGCGGAAAAAACCCCGGGTGGCTTTGCCGCTCGCCTGAAATATCTGTTTAACAGTCCTGGGTCGGTCGGCGCGGTGGTGCGCGCCTATCTCTGTCGTAATTTTCTTTACGCTCTTAATCGTATCCCTGAAATCAGTGACAACCTGTACGCGATTGATAATGCCATGAAGTGGGGTTATAACCATCGGATGGGTCCCTTTGAACTTTGGGATACGGTTGGACTTGAGGCCTCTCTGGCGGTCTTCAAGGAACTGAAACTGAAAACCCCCAAAGTCCTTACGGCTATGTTGAAGGCCGGCATTCAGAGTTTTTATCAGAAACGTCAGGACGGCCTTTATGCCTATGACTTCGCGAACCAGGAGTACCAATTAATCAAGGTCAATCCGAAGATTATTCTCCTGCCTGCCCTGAAGGCTTCCGGGGGAGTGGTGCTTTCCAATCCCGGTGCGACCCTGCTTGATCTGGGTGATGGCATAGCCTGTGTTGAGTTTCATACCAAAATGAACTCTATCGATGCCGATATCGTCGGCATGCTCAACCAGGCTTGCGATGTGGTGGAAAAGGATTTTGCCGGGCTGGTAATCGCCAATCACGGCGCCAATTTTTCAGTCGGCGCCAATCTTTTCGAAGTTTTCGTCACTATTCAGAAGGGAGACTGGGATATTCTGGAAGCCATGGTCAAAGGTTTTCAGGATTGCAATATGCGCCTCAAATATCTGAGCAAACCGGTGGTCACGGCTCCGGCCGGCATGGCCTTGGGGGGCGGCTGCGAAATTTCCATGCATGGCGACTATTGTCTGGCGGCTGGCGAAACCTACATGGGGCTGGTCGAGGTCGGGGTCGGGGTGATTCCGGCCGGCGGCGGCACCAAGGAACTGATGATCCGGGCGACCGAGGGGATTCCTGAAGGCACGATAGCCAACGGTCTTAATCTCCAGACCTACTATCAGAAAATTTTTGAGACTATTGGTATGGCCAAGGTCGCGACCAGTGCCGTGGAGGCTAAGGACTTCGGTTTCATTCGCAAAAGCGACGCCTTCTGCATTAATCGCGATCACCAGATTCACGAGGCCAAGCAGGTGGCTCTGGGACTGTCTTGTTTTTACCGTAAGCCGGAAGTTCCACTGATTCCGGTAATGGGCGATAATTTCAAGGGCATGATTGACGCAGTGCTTTTTAACATGCGCTCCGGCAATTATATTTCCGAATACGATCTGCATGTTGCCCGTAAACTCGCTGGTATTCTGGCCGGTGGTGATTGCGCGGAGGGCACCTTGGTCAGTGAACAGCTGCTCCTTGATCTTGAGCGGGAAGCATTTCTCAGTCTTTGCGGTGAACAGAAAACGCAGGATCGGATTATCTATATGCTGAAAAACGGCAAGCCTTTAAGGAATTAATAAACTGATACCGAAGCGAGTCCAAAAACCCCAAGCGGTTTTTGCGGACCGCACTTAAAGGGTACTTCCGTTGGTCGGAAATAAGTATTCCCATCCGATCATTTCCCGGTTATTTCAAACCGAGAATGATCTTTGCAGTACTAAAAAAGTTTAATTGACTTTCAAGGAGATAAAATTATGACTCAAGCAGTTATCGTGGCCTCGGTTCGCAGCGCCGGTGGACGTTATAAAAAGGGAGGACTGGCCCATACCCGGGCTGATGAAATTGGAATTCAGGTGCTTAAGGGGCTGCTCGCCCGGGTGCCGCAACTCAACCCGGAAGATATTGACGATCTGGTCTGCGGTTGTGCTTTTCCCGAGGCCGAACAAGGTATGAACCTGGGTCGGGTGGTCGCTCTCGGAGCCGGTCTGCCGGTCAGCGTCAACGGTATGGTGGTAAACCGTTTCTGTTCTTCGGGTTTGCAGGCCATTGCCGACGCGACCGCCAAGATTGAGGCCGGCTGGGCTGAAGTCGTGGTTGCCGGCGGGGTCGAGGCCATGAGTCATATTCCGATTGGGGGCTGTATTTTCCGACCTCTGCCGGAATGGGGAAACCTGCCTAACACTTATGTCTCGATGGGAATTACAGCGGAAAATGTGGCGGAAGAATTTCAGGTCTCGCGTGAGGATCAGGATAAATTTGCGTTGGAAAGCAACCGCCGGGCCCATAACGCCAATACCTCCGGAATCTTTAAAAATGAGATTATTCCGGTAGAAGCGTGGCGTTACAGCACCGATGGGCTGGGTCGCAAGGTCAAGACCAGGAAAACTTTTGCCGTTGATGACGGAGTGCGCTGGCCGACGACCATGGAAGATCTGGCTAAACTGAAATCGCCATTTAAGGCCGATGGGGTGGTGACCGCCGGAAATTCTTCACAGATGACCGATGGCGCCGCTTTCAGTCTCGTGATGAGCGCTGAAAAAGCCAAGGCTCTAGGGCTTAAGCCGATTGCCAGATTGACAAATTTCGCGGTTGCCGGAGTGCGACCGGAGGTAATGGGAATCGGGCCCGCCGTGGCCATTCCCAAGGTTTTACAACAGGCCGGGCTGAAAACTTCGGATATTGATCTTTTTGAAATCAATGAAGCCTTCGCCTCACAGTGTCTATATTCCTTGCGTGTGGCCCAGCTTGAACAGCGTTACTGGGATGGGGATATCAACCCCAATGGCGGGGCGATTGCTCTGGGGCATCCCCTGGGTTGCACCGGGGCTAAACTGACGGCCCAGCTGCTTCACGAAATGCAGCGGCGCAAAGCCAAACGCGGTATCGTGTCAATGTGCATCGGTGGGGGCATGGGAGCGGCCGGAATCTATGAAATGATATGATGACCGCCCGCTATACTCTGCGCGAAGAAATAGCCAGTAGTCTCATTCATGGAGCGGGAACCTTGCTGGCGCTCACGGCCCTGGTGATAATGGTGGCTTACGCGGTTCGTTCCGGTACGATCGTGCATGTTACCGGGGCCGCAGTTTACGGTGGAGGCCTGATTTTCGCTTACCTGTCATCCACGCTGTACCATAGTGTTCAGCGGGTTCGGGCTAAGGCGATTTTCAGGATGTTTGACCATATTTCGATCTACATTCTGATCGCCGCTACCTATACGCCCTTGACCCTGATCAATTTGCGTGGTCCCTGGGGCTGGAGTTTGTTTGGTGTGGTCTGGGGGCTGGCGCTGCTTGGGGTGATTGTCGAATGCAGCTCTCTGCGCCGTTTTCGTTTGGCTTCGATATTGCTCTATCTGGGGATGGGCTGGGCGGTGATCGCAGCTATCAGACCGTTACTTGTCCTGCTTCATAAGGAAGGTTTTATTCTGTTTCTTGGCGGTGGACTGTTTTATACCGTGGGCTGTCTGTTTTATGCTTGGCGGCAGCTGCCCTATAATCACGCAATCTGGCACTTGTTTGTCATCGCCGGCAGCGCCTGCCATTTCTTCGCTGTGATTTATTATGTTCTGCCGGTTAAATTGTAGTCTTTTCGAGGTGGTTGATACATGTCTGGAAAAAATAATATACAAGGCGGAGCTTTTCTTCTTGGCCCGGGTAATGCGATTTTCACCCCTGAAGATTTTACTTCAGAACAACGTATGATCGCAAAAACTACGGAGGATTTTGTTCGTCACGAGATTTGGCCCAAGTCCGAGCCCATCGAACGACAGGAGGAAGGCGTCAGCGTAGGATTAATGGAAAAGGCGGCCGCCCTCGGCTTATTGATGGCCGATATTCCATCGGCATATGGCGGCATGGGCCTGGATAAGGTGAGTTCCGCTTTGATCACGGAAAAGATGGGCATGGCCGGCTCCTTTTCGGTCACTCATGCCGCCCATACCGGAATCGCCACCCTGCCGATCGTTTTTTATGGTACTCCGGCGCAAAAGGAAAAATATCTGCCGGGGCTGGCCAATGGAGAGATCGGAGCCTACTGCCTGACCGAGCCGGGTTCGGGATCCGATGCTCTGGCGGCGAAAACCACTGCGGTTCTGAGTGCGGACGGACGGTATTATCTACTGAATGGTACCAAACAGTTCATAACTAACGCCAAGTGGGCCCGGACTTTCATTGTTTTTGCTAAGGTTGATGGTAAACAGTTTAGCGCTTTTATTGTGGAGCGGGAGATGCCCGGGGTCTCGATCGGGGCTGAAGAGCTTAAATTGGGTATCAAGGGTTCCTCAACCGCCTCCTTGATTTTAGAAGACGCCCGGGTGCCGGTGGAAAACCTGTTGGGTGAGATCGGCAAGGGGCATCTGATCGCCTTTAACATTCTCAATATCGGTCGCTATAAACTCGGCGCCGGGGTTCTCGGAGCGGCCAAATTAGCCCTGGAATATGCAGTCAAATATGCCGAGGAACGGCAACAGTTTAAAAAAAGGCTTTCCGAGTTAGGGATGATTCGCAATAAGATCGCGGAAATGGCCGGTCGGATTTTTGTCGCGGAAAGCCTGGTCTACCGGACGGTCGGTCTGATTGATGAAATTCTGTCTACGGAACCGGGGGAGGTTTCCGCAAGCTCGGTTGAAATTCTTAAAGGCATTGAAGAATACGCGATTGAATGTTCGATGTCTAAAGTTTATGCCAGTGAGATGCTTGATTTTGTTGTTGATGAAGGTCTGCAGATTTTTGGCGGCTATGGCTTCTGTCAGGAATATCCGGTGGAACGTCTTTATCGGGATGCCAGAATCAATCGGATTTTCGAGGGCACCAGCGAGATTAACCGTCTGCTGATTCCGGGTATGCTCCTGCGTCGATCATTACAGGGTCAACTGCCGCTGATGCGGGTACTGGAAAGATTAAGAAATGAGCTTGACGAAAAAGCGGGCGACAACCTCGGTGGGTTGAAAGTTGAGCTCTCCCCGCTCTTGCAGCTGGGAGAGAAACTTGAGGCTCAGCGGAAAGCGGTGCTCATGGTAACCGGACTGGCCGTGGAAAAACATTTTCAGGACATTGGTGAACAACAGGAACTGCTGGCTCTGATAGCTGATATGGTGATTGAATATTTTGCTCTAGAAAGCGCATTCTTAAGACTGCAAAAAAACTCTTTGCCGTCTGACGACTGGCGGGCTCTGGCTCTGTCTAACTATCTTTTCGGGGCTTTGGAGCGTTTGCGGGGTTGGGGGCGGGAGTTGCTCGGCAACGTGGTTGATTCGGCCCAACTGCCGGACAAGGTCGCGGTTTTTGACAAATTGTGTGCATTTACGCCTTTTGATACAATCAAGATCCGTGACCTTTTGGCGGAAAAAATTATCAGTGAAGGCGGCTATCCCCGGATTTAAGCGTTCGTTTGCCGCCGGATTTCAATTTTAAGAAAATACACTGATCAGGTCTGGGCCCCACATTAATCTGTAAAGTGGTAACTGGCTCAGTTTTATTGCATAGAGGGGTTCATGAGAGGCACGGGCTGATGTACGCGACTTCTACCAGTTATAAATGATCTTGCTCGAATAAAAAATGTCTTGGTTTATATCTTGACAAAGAAGATTTTGTTTGTTATGTTTATTGCCATATCGGATGTTTATAGCATCTTGTATGTAACGTCTATTAAAATTCGAGGAGGCAGAGATGGTTACTGGACAGAATCTGATTTATAAATGCGAGCTTTGCGGGGCGGTAGTTGAGGTTCTTGATCTGGGGGCGGATGATCTTACCTGTTGCAATGAGCCCATGGTGAGGCTTGAGCCCGGTACGGTTGACGCTTCCCGGGAAAAACATGTTCCGGTAATTGAGAAGGTTGACGGTGGGGTTAAGGTCAAAGTCGGTAGTGTCGCCCATCCGATGGAGGAGAAACATTTTATCGAGTTCATAGAAATTATTGCGGATGGTAAAATCTGTCGTAAGTTTCTGGCTCCGGGGGAAGCGCCGGAAGCCTTTTTTGCGACCTCTGTAAACTCAATCGTAGCTCGTGAATATTGTAATATCCATGGTCTTTGGCAGGCTGAAATCTGATGTGCATGAGGAAAATAAAAAAGCCGGGCTCATTAAGGCCCGGCTTTTTTATTTTATGGGACTTTGCCGGAAATACCACCGACTCTTAATCTGCCATGAAATCCCGGCAACGATAGGGATTGACTACGGATTTGATAGTTTACCAAGGCGATTAATATATTAGCGGTCTCTATAGATCATTAGCCTTGACAGTGTTTTTATATTTGGTTATATTACCAAATATAAAAACACTTGAGTTTGCCAAGGTGATTGATCATGGATCTGAAAAAAGAGTGGCGTATTTTAGGGTTGCTGGTTCTAAGTTTCATGATTTGTTATTTTCTGCCGGTCGGTTGGCTCAGATTTGACCATGCCGTGCTTGAAGCCCTGCACTTGCTTAAATGGTATGCCAGGGAGCATGTTATTCTCTGCCTGGTGCCGGCATTTTTTATTGCCGGGGCCATCTCTGTTTTCGTCAGTCAGGCCTCGGTCATGAAATATCTTGGAGCCGGAGCCAATAAAATTCTGGCTTATGGAGTGGCGTCGGTTTCCGGTTCGATTCTGGCGGTTTGTTCCTGTACCGTGCTTCCGCTTTTTTCCGGCATTTACCGCATGGGCGCCGGTCTTGGGCCGGCAACGGCTTTTCTTTATTCCGGACCGGCGATCAATATTCTGTCAATTGTTCTGACGGCCCGGGTTCTGGGTCCTGAATTAGGTTTAGCTCGAGCTTTGGGGGCGGTGCTGTTCAGTGTGGTCATAGGCACGGCGATGCATTTTTGCTTTTATCGTGAAGAACAGGCAAAAAAACTTGCCGCAGCCGCCATGCCGGAGGTTTTGCCAAGCCGCCCGCTCTGGCAGAACGCGCTGTATTTTGCGGCTCTGGTCGCGATCCTGGTTTTTGCCAACTGGGCCCCTCCGCAGCAGGATGGCGGAATCTGGGCGTTGCTTTATCATTTTAAATGGTATCTGGCCTCTGTTTTCTCCCTGTTTCTGGGGCTGATACTAATCCTCTGGTTTAAGGTTTTCTGGTGGCAGATCGGGCTTGCGATTCTGCCGGTCGCCGGTCTGGCGTGGGCTTTCCCACAAAATCCGATTCCCGCTTTTACCGTCGGAACCCTGGGGCTGTCGGTAATCTGTGCGACCAGTTCTGAAGAAAATGCCGCCTGGTTGAGTTCGACCTGGGGCTTCAGTAAACAGATTTTCCCTTTGCTTTTAATTGGAGTTCTGGCGGCAGGACTCCTTCTCGGCCGAGTCGGCCATGAAGGTCTGATTCCTTCAACCTGGGTTTCCGAAGCGGTAGGGGGCAATTCCCTGCGGGCGAATTTTCTGGCTTCTTTTGCCGGAGCCTTCATGTATTTCGCCACTCTGACCGAAGTGCCGATTCTCCAGGGGCTGATCGGCAGCGGCATGGGCAAAGGACCGGCATTGGCCCTGCTGCTCGCCGGTCCGGCTCTGAGTCTGCCCAATATGTTGGTTATTCGTGGAGTTCTTGGAACCCCCAAAACCCTGGTTTTCGTGTCGTTGGTTATTTGCATGGCCACGACCAGCGGCATGTTATTTGGTTTTTTCTTCTGAACCAAGTGGTAATTTTGATTGGTTTGTAAATTCCCTAGCCAGTTTTTTCAGCTCTCGGTGGTAATTGATTTTTAAACCCAGGGGCGACCCACGCCCCGCGAGCGATTTTTCATAAGAGGAGGAAGCTAATGAAAATTCAGGTAATTGGAACCGGTTGTCAAAAATGTACGAAATTAGCGGAAAGCGTCTGCGCGGTCGCGGAGGAGCTGGGGCTTGATTTCGAACTTGAAAAGGTTTCCGATATCAACCAGATCATGGCTCTTGGGGTCATGCTGACTCCGGCCCTGGCCGTGAATGGAGAGGTCAAGGTGGTTGGTCGTGTACCTTCCGCGGCTGAAATCACCCAACTGTTGATGACTTCGTAATTCCGCCGGCTTCGTTCCCCTTAAAGTTCGTCCGGCCCAGGCCGGACGAACGTCCTTGCGGCGTACTCCTATGAACACCGCAAGGACTCAGGTTGCGGGCGTCTCGCATTCAGGGCGGTGACAGTGCCAGCTCGTGTTTTGCGCTTTTCAAGCGTTACGAGTTTATCAATGGGTACAAAAGGAGAAAAAATAAGAGGTTTATTCTGGGGGCTGAGTGCTTTTTGGTTGCTGTCGCTGTTTCTTCTTTGTCGTCCGGCGGCTTCGCCGGCAGCGACCAGTTCAAGCCCTTTCATGGTTTATTATTTTCATGGTAATATGCGTTGTCAGACCTGTAATAAAATTGAAAAATACACTGTCGAAGCCGTGCAGGCCGGTTTTGCCGAGGCTTTGGCCTCGGGGGCTCTGGAGATTCAGGTCATCAATACCGATCAGTCTGAGCATGAACACTTTATCAAGGATTTCAAGCTGACCAATCGTTCTGTGATTTTGAGTAAAAAAGGGACTGCCGACAGCCCGCAAAGATGGAAAAACCTTGATCGCATCTGGCTGTTGGTGCGCAAGCAGAAAACTTTTCAAGACTATATTGTTGCCGAACTACAAGCCTTCATGGCGGCGGAACAATAATGATGACGGAATACTATGCGGCTTTGCTGACAGCGTTCTGGCTGGGAATCATGACTTCAATCAGTCCCTGTCCGCTGGCGACCAATATCGCGGCCATTTCCTTTATCAGCAAGGAGCTCGGCACTCCGCGCCGGACCTTTCAGGCGGGCCTGTTCTATACCTGCGGCCGGGCCTTAGCTTATCTTCTGGTTGGTTTGCTTCTGGTCAACAGTCTGCTTTCGGCGCCGCTGCTTTCGCATCTGTTGCAGAAATACATGAATAAACTACTGGGACCGCTGTTGTTTGTCACGGGCCTGTTACTGCTTGAGATCTTTCGTTTGAATTTCAGTTTTGGCCGTTTCGGCGAGAGACTGCATTCCAGGGTCCGGCGTCTGGGGCTCTGGGGCGGAGCCTTACTGGGTTTTGTTTTCGCGCTGTCCTTTTGTCCAACTTCGGCCGCGCTCTTTTTCGGGGCTTTGCTGCCGCTGGCTCTGCAGCAGAACTCGGCCGCGTTATTACCGGTGGTTTACGGCGTGGCCACCGCCTTGCCGGTGATGTTCTTTGCGCTGCTCTTTGCCTTCGGGGCGCATCGCATCGGCGCGGCTTTCAGTCGAATCACCCAGTTTGAAAAATGGGCTCGGCGAATTACCGGAATAATTTTCCTTCTGGTTGGAATTTACTATACTTTGGTTAATATTTTTGCCATTAATATCTAATGCGGGAGCGAGTCCCGCAACCGGACAGCGCCTGACAGCACTTCGGTTGGTCGCAAATAAATACTCTCATAGTCCCTTTTCCTGTTTTTCAAATCGAAAGTAAACTATGAGATACTAATGTGGATTTGCGGCCCCGCAGTGCCAAAACCACATGATATCGATTTGAATGATAATTTTTCGGGGGCGGTAATTCCTGCTTATGCAAGCTGAAGAAAGAAAACTCTACGAGGCCAGGGCTAAGATTTTTAAAGCCCTGGGACATCCCACCCGGCTTTGGATAACCGACCATCTCGGTCGTTTTGGGGAGAGCTGTGTCTGTGACCTGGTGGAACCTCTGGGGGCCGATTTTTCAACGGTTTCTAAGCATTTGTCGGTGCTTAAGGAGGCCGGAATCGTGGCGGATGAAAAACGGGGAAAAAAAGTCTACTACCGGCTCAAGGTGCCTTGTTTATTGAACTTCATGAGTTGTGTCGAAGACGTGATTGAAAACGGCGTCAGAGAGCAGGTGGCCTTGCTTGGGGGGCGGTCTTTTTAAAATGTCCGAACCTGATTTTATTCTCTTCGATCTTGATAACACGCTCTATCCTCGGGACTGTGGTCTTTTTGATCGGGTCGATTTTCTAATCAACCGCTACCTGGCCGAGATCGTTAACATTCCCACCGTTGAGGTCGACCGCTTGCGCCGATCTTATCTTGAAAACTACGGAACCACTCTTAACGGCCTGATCGTTCATCACCAAGTCGATCCTCACCATTATCTAGAGTATGTTCATGATGTACGTCTGGCTGATTACCTGGTGCCGAATCCGGACTTGGCCATTCTTCTCAGTGAACTACCGGGGAAGAAATATATTTTTTCCAATGCCTCCCGGCAACATTGTCTGCGGGTGCTTGACTATCTCGGTCTGAATGAAAGCTTTGTCGCGGTTTTTGATATCAATTATTTCAATTTTCGTCCCAAACCGGCAGCGGCAATCTATCGGGAATTAATAACGGACATTAAGGTTCGGCCCGAAAATGGAGTCATGATTGATGATATGCTGGTCAATCTCGAACCGGCCGCCGCGCTGGGGATGGCTACCTTTCATTATAATCCGAGCGCAACATTACTCGTTCCTCTGTCGGGGGATACCCGTCAGCTTAATTCCATGTGGCAATTACCCCAGCTGCTTGCCGACCTCCCTTAAAACCTGGCGAAAACGTTTGCCGGTCTGCTGAAAAAAATTATTTGTAACTATTCGGCGTCGTTGTTTTCAGCTTTGCATGGAAATATGAAAATCAGGAAAATCGGGGACAGGACCTGCTTTTGGAGGGAATCGGGATCTTGTCCTCAGGTTTTTCGGATTGGCTGATTGCTTACAATTATTTCAAGTTAAAACCATGCCGGAATTGCGAAAATTATAGCCCGGCATGGCTTCGCTTTTCAGGGTCAATTTTTCCGGTTCGATCAGGCTGAAGAAATCCTTGATGGGATGGGAGACGAAACTATCCTCCAGGGTTACCAGATCAAAACGCTCCTCGAACAGAGGAATGAAATCCAGTCTCAGCTGCCGGGCGATAAATTCAATGCCGATGCCGGCATCGGCATCCCCCCTGAGAATGGTCAGCCCGGTTGCAAGATGAGTGGTCAGCTCCAATTCATATCCTTTCAGGCGCGAGCTCGAAATCTTTTCTTTTTCCAGTAAATAATCAAGCAAGTAACGGGTTCCGGAACCTGGGTTGCGGTTGACGAAACGCAGGTTTTCATCCGTCAAGTCGGCTATGGATTTAATTCCTTTGGGATTCCCGGGCGGCAGCATCAAGCCTTGGCTGCGACCAGCCAGGTTGATGATTTTAACCCCATGACCGGCCAGATGTTTTTCAACATAAGGCAGATTATATTGACCGGTAGGCGGATGAAATAGATGAACCCCGGTAATCTGGGACTTGCCGGAGGCCAGGGAGAACAGACCGCAGCGGCTGCCGATGGCGGCGTGAAAGGCCATATAACGGGGAAAATAAAGGCGGTTGAATTGCTCGATCAGGCTGATCAGCAGAGGATCATCGCTGCCCGCGATGAGAATGCTTTTGTTGATTTCGGTGCCCTCCTCGAGCCAACGGTTGATTTGCTGACGGGGAAAAAGCCATTTGCCGACGACCCGGGTACAGGGGATACCGCCTTCCTGAATCAACTGGTAAACTTTTTTTTCATTGATTTTGAGATACGCGGCGACTTCCTTGGTGGTCAACAATTCTTTTTCTTCCATGTTTCTTTTCCTTGACGCGGGAGTTTCAAGACCGCAGGTTAATTGAGAGCGTGATTTTCAGGCATGTACGATCAATAATTCACAGCGGGCGACCGGATCGATTCGTTCCAGTTCGTTGACGGTCAGTAGCTTAAGCGCGACGGACGCTAAAGTTTGTTTCAGCTCTTTTCGACTTAAAGCCCCGCCGATGTTCCAGAGCCAGTTATCAATCTCTTGAGTAAACCCCGGGGGCAGACATTCCGTCAGGAGAAAGTCATATATCAGCAAGGTGCCGCCTTCCTCCAGCAAACCGCTAAGGGTGCTCAGAAATTCAAGTTTACGGTAAATCAGATTAAAGGAGCCGTTCATCAGAATCAGATCGAATTTAGCAAAAGCGGTTTTGTTCAGTTGGTTGAGATCGGCTCTTTGCAAAGTAAGGTTCGTTTTCAACTCCGGAAAACAGCCCAGCAGTTTTTCGGCTCGGGCCAGCAAGGCAGGGCTGTTGTCAATGGCGGTCAGCTCGTCCAGTTCCGTCAGGGATAGCGCGCAGAACAGCGTGTCCAGGGCGCATCCGCAACCCAGATCAAGCAAACGTCGCGGTTGCAAAGAGCAAATGCGCTTCAGAGGGTTGGCGCAAGGAAAGGCCAGCTCGGCATAGCCGTTCGGCAGTCGAGCCAGCAGTTCTTCCGGATAATTCAAATCTTTCAGTAAGTTGTGGCCGCGGGCGATTCCCAGCGGAACAAACAGGCCCTTTTTTTCGACCAGGCGATCATACATCGTGCTCAGGGCATCACTGAGATGTTTGGGGAAATTATCCATGTTTAAGTGAACGTTTGAATTTTTTCCAGAGCGCGGCGAAAACATAGATAAATCCGGACAGCAGAATAATTATCGGGCCGCTGGAAAGGCCGACGCCATAACTTAGTCCCAGACCTCCACTGACGGCTGTCGCCGAGAGGATGACGGTCATGAGCATCATGGTGTAAAGACGATGGGTAAAAATAGCGGCGGCGGCGGCCGGCAGGGTCAGCATGGCGATGACCATGACGATACCGACGATCCTGATCATGAGCACGACCGTTGTCGCGATCAACGCCAGAAGAAGATAATAGAGTAGTTTTACCCGAAGTCCGCGCAGGCCGGCGAATTCCTCGTCAAAAGAGATTGCCAGCAGTGGGTGATAAAACCGCCAGACAAACAGGATGATCAACAGGTCAAGCCCCAGGATCATGTACAGATCGGCTTGTGAAACCAGAAGAATATCACCGAAGAGATAGCTGCTCAAGTTGAAATAGCCAGGGGTGAAATCCAGAAAAATGAGCCCCAGAGCCATTCCGACGGCCCAAGTGGCGCCGATCATGGTTTCTTCCCGCTGACCCGAACTGCGGCCGAAACGTCCGACCGCCAGGGCCGCGAGCAACGCCGCCGGCAGAGCTCCGTAGACCGGATCAAGCCATTCCAGGGCAAGGCTGTGCCGCAGCCATAAAGCTGCGCCAATACCGCCGAGGACGCAATGAGAAATAGCGCCGGCAAGATAACTGATGCGGCGAGTGACGACATAGGTGCCGATAATGCCGAATGCGAGACTGGAACAAAGCCCGACCGCCAGAGCAAGCCTGAGAAAGGAATTGGCGGGATCCTGCAAGGCGGAAAAAAAATTCATTCTTGGGTCCACCTAGATTGACGGTTTCAGAAACTGATGTCCATGCTCGTTGCAGCGGTGATCGTGGCGGACTAGATTGAAATCCCCACCGTATATTTCCTTGATCAAGGCGCCATTGATGTGGCTGGTCGGATGAATGACAACCTGGCGATTGACGCAGATCACACTTCTGACCACCTGGGAAACCACTCCGAGATCGTGGGAAACCAGAAGAATCGTCATTTTCCGGTTGAGTCGGACCAGGGTTTCGTAAAGGTTTTCCTCGCTGCGCGAATCAATGTTGGCGGTTGGTTCATCTAGAAGAAGCAACCGGGGCTCGGTGGCCAGGGCTCGGGCAATCAGGACCCGCTGGCGCTGTCCTCCGGAAAGCTCATGAAAGGATTTCTTCTCGCACTCACTCATCCCGACCTCGCTCAGGGCCTGACGGGCCACTTCCCGGGAACGACGGTGATATAATCCCCAGGCTCCGCAATTGCGGCAGCCGAGCTGCCCCATGAGGACGACGTTGAGAACCGATATCGGAAATAACGGATCAAGATGGGCGTGCTGCGGCATGTAGCCGATGGCGCGGCACGCCTGCGCCGCCGGCTGGCCGAAAACCTCAATGGTGCCGCTGTCCGGTTGAATCAGTCCCAGCATCAACCTGAGCAGAGTGGTTTTGCCTCCGCCGTTGGGCCCGATGATACTGGCCAGTTCTCCTTCTTCAATATCGAGATTGACATTTTGCAGAATACAGTGATCCTGATAGGAAAAATTAAGTTCCCGGATTCGAATGATCGGCGAGATTTGATCATGAAGGTGGTCTTGATCCTGATTCATCCGGGAGGCTCAATGTGGCTGCGAACCAGCGTCGCGATGCGGTCCAGATTGTTAATGTAATCGACCGCCAGAGGATCGATCGGAACCACGGCGCAGTTAACTGCGCGGGCGATTTTTTCGGCGCTGTGCCGGTCAAACTGGGGTTGGATAAAGATAGCGCGAACCCGGTTTTCCCGGGCCGTCTGAATGAATTGCGCCAGATCCCTGGCCTTGGGCTGTTTCCCCTCGATTTCAATCGCGATCTGGCGCAGGTTGTAGGCTCTGGCGAAATAGCCAAAAGCTGGGTGGTAAACCATCAGAGGACTACCGGAAAGAGCCAGCAGGGAAATTTGTAATTTTTCATGCAACGCATTGAGTTCTGACTCCAGCATCTTGAAATTATTATCGTAATAATTTTTATTTGCGGGATCATTACGGCTCAGGGCCGCCGCGATATTGGCGGCCTGTTGCAAGGCCAGGCGGGGATCAAGCCAACTATGCGGGTCGAGTCCTTCGTTATGAATATGATCGTGGGGGGGGGCGACAAAGGTGTAATCGGTCATCGGCAGCAGGGTTATGCCTGCCTGAGTATCGACAATTTCCGGACCCTGGTCCAGATTTTTGATTTTTGACAGCAGCATTTGTTCAAAAGGCAGCCCCACGCTGAAAAAAAAACGGGCCCTATGTAAGGCTTCAATTTTGGCCGGGCTCGGGGCGTAAGTGGAGGGATTTTCCCCAGGTTCAAGCAACAGCATGGCCCGCACGCGGTTACCGCCGATGCGGCGACAAAAATCAAGATGCGGACCGATGCTGCAAAAGATTGAAATAGGTGCTGAGGAGAGCGTTGCCGCCCGAAGGCTGTCGCTGGTCGGGCTCGACAAACAACTCAGGCCGAGCAAAAAAACGAGAAAACGGAAAAACCTGACTCTATTCATAACAAAGGGGAAGATCTCAGGGTTGCAGACTCAGGGTTACTCGCCGATTACGGGCCCGACCCGCCGCGTCACGGTTATCGGCCAGCGGTTCTTCTTCACCCCGGCCGAGGATTTGCATGCGTTCTGCCTCAATCCCGAGCTCGACCAGAGCTTCTTTGACAGCGCTCGCCCGCTTACGGGAAAGTTCGAGATTGGTCGTCGCCGGACCGAGATTATCAGTGTGACCGGTGATCAGGATTCTACTTCGACTCAGTTTTGGACTGCGCAGGGCAGCGGCGATTTCCGTGACCTGCAATTCGGCGGAGGCGGTCAACGCGGCGGAAGCGGAGGAAAATTCGAGACACAGATCTATCGTTCCTTTTTCCCCAGACAATGAATGACTGATCGTTTTGCTGTCGACTACCACCTGATATCCCTGGCGGTCAGGAATCGTCTCGGTGGGGGGAGCGCTTTGTCCGGAAAAGGTAAAAACATCCCGAGCCGGAGGCACGGGTGACGTCGCCCATGCCGGAAACACAAACTGCATGATTATCACGGTTGCAAGGGACAAACCGACGATCCCTGCTGGAATTAGTGGCTTGCGCTCAGTCGGGCCAAGTTTTTTCTCCATGATAATTAAGCCTCTTAAACTGTAATCCAGCCGATATCTCAAACCCTTCCGTGCTCATGTTATGGTACTTATTAGCACAGCTGCGGAATCGGGTAAACTGTTTTCCTGATTGTGAAAATAAAACTTACAGAATTTTCGGTTCGCAAAGAGCATTGTTTAAATCCTTAGAACCAACTTAATCAGCTACAAAACAACCATACATAACAAATAATCCTGACCTCCATAAGACAGCCGGGCAAACAATCAAATTCCGGTCTGCCGGTGCTGGTCAAAATATGCTTGACCTGGGTTTTTGCTTATGTCAAGCTTGACTCGTAAACCATGTTTGTCGGGCGTTAACGGATTAGTGAAGGGGCCTTGGCTGGCGGATTCAGGGTGCCTTTTCTGCCTAAGCCGGTAAGGATTCCCTGCCGGTAGAGAAGAGGAGGAAGAGAGATGACGGAGAAGATTTTTCGGGTTGATATGGAAAGGTTGCAGGTTAAAGTTGAAGAAGTTCCGGCGCCCTGGCGGGGACTCGGGGGGCGGGCTTTGACCTCGACGATTATTGCGACCGAGGTACCGCCGACCTGTCATCCTCTGGGCAAACACAACAAACTGGTTTTTGCTCCCGGCCTGCTGGCCGGCACCATGGCTTCCACTTCGGGGAGGCTCTCGGCCGGAGCCAAGAGCCCGCTGACCGGAACCATCAAAGAGAGTAACGCCGGGGGGACGGCGGGTCAGCTACTGGCGCGCCTTGGGGTCAAAGCGATAATCATCGAAGGGGTACCGGCCGCTGGACACTGCTATGGTCTGCATCTCAGCGCCGATGGCTTGGTTATGGTTCCGGAAAATGATTTGGCGGGCTTCGGTAACTTTGCCGTGATCGACAAACTGGATTCGACCGGCGACCTTAAATACGGTCTTTTAAGTATTGGCCCGGCCGGAGAACGCGGCCTGATAGCGGCCAATATTTCCGTCAAGGATCAAGACGGCAAATTGCGCAGTTTCGGTCGGGGTGGATTGGGTGCGGTGATGGGGTCGAAGGGGGTCAAATATCTTCTGATCAATGCGGCCGGGGCCGCACCGGGTGTGAATCTGGCCGATGCCGAAACCTTTAAACGGGCGGCGAAAACCTTTAACCAGGCGTTGTTGGCTCATCCGGTCTGCGGCAATGCTCTCGGGGCTTACGGTACCAATGTTTTGATTAATATCATCAATGAGGCGGGGGCGCTGCCGACGAGAAATTTTCGTTCCGGACAATTCGACCGGCACGAGATGATCTGTGGGGAAAAAATGGCTGAAATGATCAATGCCCGGGGAGGGAAAAACAAACATGGTTGTCAGCCCGGTTGCGTCATGCAGTGTTCCCAGATCTTTGTCGATGAAGCGGGCCATTATATAACCTCCGGTTTTGAATATGAGTCGATCTGGGCCATGGGGGCGCATTGCGGTCTGGATGAGCTTGATCTTCTCGCCCGGGCCGACAGTCTGATGGATGATATCGGAGTCGATTCGATTGAAATGGCGGTTACCATCGGCCTGGCGATGGAAGCCGGAATCATTGCGTTCGGTGACGGAGCGGGTTTTATCCGGCTGCTCAAGGAGGTCGGCGAAGGCACCCCATTGGGGCGTATTTTAGGGTCCGGAGCCGCAGTGACCGGCAAGGTTTACGGTCTGACCCGGGTACCAGTGGTCAAAGGCCAGGCGATTCCGGCCTACGATCCTCGCGCCGTCAAGGGTATAGGAATAACCTATTGCACCTCGACTATGGGAGCCGATCATACTGCCGGTTACACGGTGGCCACCAATATTTTAAAGAGCGGCGGCTATGTTGATCCTCTGCAAAAAGAAGGGCAGGTTGAACTTTCCCGTAACCTGCAGATCGCCACGGCCGCGGTCGACAGTACGGGGCTCTGTATCTTTACCGCTTTTGCCCTGCTTGATAACGATTCCGTATTACCCGCCGTGGTCGCGATGATCAATGCCCGTCATGGTCTTTCCCTGACCGTCGATGAGGTTACCGACTTGGGGAAATCGGTACTTAAAACCGAACGGGCCTTCAATCAGGCCGCCGGATTTACCAAGGTTCATGACCGTCTGCCGGAATTTTTTCGAGATGAGAAGTTACCTCCTCATGACGCAATCTGGGACTTTACCGACGACGAGATTGATGCCTTCTGGAATTTCTGAAACCCCGGGGCCTGGCCTTCAGGCTGAACAGGTTTTCCCTGGGTTGAAAAACAGATTTTCAACGAGAGTTGATCATGGTTGTCTGAGATTTTCGAGTCGAGCTAGGAAATCACGGGCGAGTTGGTAGCCGGGATCAAGCCGCAGCGCGCTTTCCAGCTCTTTGCGGGCCTCGTGCGGGCGGCCGGCGGTGAGCAGAACCTGAGCGTAATTGTAATGTCCTTTAGGTTGCTCCGGATCCCTGCGTACGACCTCGGCAAATACCTGTAATGACTCTTTGTTTCGTCCGGCCTTGGCAAGGGTTATGCCCAGATTGATGCGATCCTGTTCACGGTTGGGATCGCTTGCCAACACTTCGCTGAACAAGGTGATCGCGCGTTTCAGGGACTCACTGTCGGAAAACTCCCGGGATAACGCCTGCGCTAGGTTTGACTTGATGTTGATTTTGTTCGGAGAAAGCGCGAAAGCCTGATTCAGATACTTGAGAGCCGGTTCGCTCTGTCCCCGGCGAAGCAGCTCATATCCCAGGTTGTTTAAGGCCAGCCAGTTAGAAGGGTTGATCCGCAGGGCGTGGCGGAGCAGGGTTTCCTCGTTGCGCCAGACTCCGACACAGGCTCGGCAGGTGAAGGTCCACCAGCCGAGCAGTAGGCTGATCGCGAGAATTGCCGGCCAAGGTTTGAAATGTTGGGCCTGAGCCGGCAGAATCCACCGATAAAGCACCGGCAGCCCCCAGGCAATAATCAGGGAAATACCGATCAGGGGTAAGTAGGTATAGCGATAGGCCAACTCCTGGGGCCCGGTTTGCATGAGACCGGCCACCGGCGCCAGCATGCCCAGATACCAGAACCAGCCGACAAAAAAGGAGGGGTAACGCTTCCTGACGGCTATTGCCGCCAGGCTAATCGCTGCCAACAAAACCAGAAATATCGTCGCTCGCAATACCGACACCGCCGGAAAATATTTATACGCAACGGTCAGGTCAAAAGGCCAGACGGTTTTGGCAAGATACATACCGCTTCCGTCCACCGCCCGCAGCCAACGTTCTCCGAAAGACAGAAGGTCGCGTTCAGGAGAATTAAGCCGCTCCCGGCGCATAAATAACGCCAGCGCGGAGATGGCCAGACCGGCTCCGATAAACGGTAATTTTTCAACCCACAACCGCAGGTCTTTAAGCGTTCGCCAGACCAAGTCGCGAGCACCCCCCTCAGACTTAAGGCGTTCCAGCGGCCAGATATCGAGCAGCAGCAATACCCCGGGAATCGTCACCAGCATGGCCTTGGAAAACAGACCCGCCAGCGTTAATCCCAGGGTTATCAGATACCAGCGCCGGCGGAGTTCTTTCGACCGGTTGAAGCGTTCATAGGCAAGTAGGGTAAGCAAAAAGAAAAATCCACTCAGCAGATCTTTGCGGGATGACACCCAGGCTACAGATTCAACATGCAGGGGATGGATTGCAAAAAAAGCGGCGACGAAAAAGGCTGTCGGTCGGCCACCTGAGAACAGACGGCGAATCAGAACATACAACAGCCCGGTGTTGGCGAGATGAAGAAACAGATTACCGGCGTGATGACCGGCCGGTTGCAGGCCGAATAACTGGCCGTCCAGCATGTGCGACAGCATGGTAAGCGGATGCCAATGCGCCTGCAGGGTAGAGACAAAAGCCCATTTGAGGCCGCCCTACGAGAGCCCCCGGGAGACCATTTCATTGCCGAGAACATAATCGATATCGTCATAATTGAGGAAATCAAAATCCAGCACCTGCAGATACGCGACTAGGATCAAAAGCAGCAGGCAGCTTAGGGCAGCAAGATCAGTTGCGGCAAAGGGTTTTTCCTTTAGGGCCGGCAGCTCATCGCGGCGCGGCCCGGCCGCCTTTTTTTTAAAGGATTTTCCCCGTTTCACGTCTTCTCCTCCTTCCACGTCAGCCAGCTCCAGCCGCGATCTCCGACAAGGTGGACGGCCAGCGGCAGGCCGATACCGATACTGCAGGTTTTTTTCAGCAGATGATCCGCCAGGGCCACCGCCACGGCGCTGCCCCAGTCCAGGCCGGTGCCATGCAGAACGGCGGCCATGATCGCCTCATACACCCCGACCCCGCCTGGGGTAAGAGGTATGGCTTTACCAAGATTCCCCAAGGAAACCGCCAGAAGACAAACACTCAATGATGCCGGAACCGCTGCCGCCTTAGTGATAAACCAGGCAACCATACCCTCGCCCGTCCAGATAAACAGCGAGAAAAGACCGGTCGCCGCCAGCAGCCGTCCGTTCAGGCAGATTCTGCGGTAGGCGACCAGAAATTTATGCAGAGTTTTTGCCGTTGCGCTCAGAAGTGGTTTTCGGTACATCTTTTCAATAAATCTTTCGAGGTTCTGTCTGCGGTCGAGGGCCATAAACAACATGGGGGCGATGGTGAGCAGTCCGGCTCCGGCCAGTACGGCTCGGGAATATGGCGCGGCTGACAGTTGCAGGGCGGTCGGCAATCCGGCGGTCGACATCAGGGTCAGCAGGGCCAGCAGATCAAGAATGCGGGCCTGGATCACGGCCGCCAGCGCCGTACTTCCAGCGATGCCCTTCCAGCGTAAAAAGATTATCGTTGCCACCTCTCCGGCTTTTCCCGGCAGAAAGGCATTAAGGCCAAAGCCACTGATCAGAACGGCGAAGATCCCAGGGGCGGAAATGTCCTGGCCTCCGCTTTCCAGGAACAGCCGAAAACGCCCGACACGAAAGATCCAAGTGGTCCCGTAGCAAAAAAGCGCTACCAGCAGCATGCTCCAGGACAGCGCTTTATAGATTGTCAAAAGACTTTTCCAGTCGGCGATTTTTATCAGAAATACCAGGGCTCCCAGACCACTGCAAATCGACAACAGCACAAGTACGCCGAAGCGCGCACGTTTAGCCCCCCATGTATTTTTGTTTTCAAGCTTTCTTCCTTTAACAGCTGATTATGGGGAGGCGTTGACGGTTGTTTTATCATGAATTGTTAGAGGTGATGGGGGAAAGACAGCTTGTCAGATTTTACCAACCTCGCGCGGTTGAGGAAACATCGGGTCGCGGTATCATTGAAAATGAACGCTTCATATTCCGAGACTGCACGATCCCGACAAACGGCCGGCCAGTTGCCGGGCCTGGGCCATGAGATCATGGATATGAATGTAGGTAAAGGTTCCGTTGCGGCCGGAGATATGCAGGTTCGTAAAACGCTTGAGCCAGGAACTGATAGCACCCACCCTTTGTTCATATCTTTTTTCAAGCACCGGATAGGCGTCGCGCATCCGGTAAACCTCAGCCCCCATAACCCGAGCCGAGTCAAACAGACCGGTTTCGCTCATCTGGGCGATGACTTTGCGAATCAGCGGCTCATCATCCATTTCCCAAAAGCCATTTTCCTGCTGGTTTGATTCGCAGGGGGGATTTCCGCGACCAGCGAGGTGCTGCCCGACGGCGCCATGGTACGGCAACGGTTCAGCGGTTCATAAACCCTGGTAAAGATAAAGCGGCGCTCGGGAAAATAAAGGGAAGCGTTAGTCGTCAGCGGCGCACCGTTGAGAAAGAGCGCCACCAGCACCACATGGCGCGTGCGCAACCCCGCGGCCAGCTCCAGGATTTCAAGCGGCGGCGCCGGGTTCAGCAGCGTTACCAGCCGGGGCAGGGAAAAGGTGATAAGCAATTCGTTAACAGGCCAAACCTTGTCTCCGGCGACCATGGAGGTTATTTGAGAGTCATAGTGATTAATTTCGGTCACCGGGCAGCGCCATTGAAAGATTTCCGGATTAACTGATCTGGTCATGCGGTCGGCGATGCCGCCGATGCCGCCTTTCGGATAATAGAAAGTACCATCCAGGTGTTTGGTTTTTGCCCGTTTCCCCCGTAAGGCTTCCAATAGAAAGGTTCTGACATTCAAACCCTCCAGCCTTTTTCCGGAAATGGCCGGAGACAAATCTTCACACGGTCGCCCCCAAAGCTTTTCTGAGTAGTTCAAGAGAAAAGGCTCGGCAATGGTGCGCCCATAGGTTGTCAAGGCGAAATCGGCAAAAGAGGTAAACGGTTTGCCGTCATAGGTAAGCCGGGAGAATAGAAGGTCGCGGGTGCCTCGCAGGCATGAGGTAAATCCCAAAGACGTGACGAGATTGAGAGGGGAAAGGGGAAAGGGGAAAGTCAATAAAACGTCCGGCAAAAAAGATCTGGCTGGGGGCCTCCACCCGGAGCAGGAGATCGCCCATAAGCTGTTTCAGATCGGCGGTAACCTCCTGATTCCGGTCGTGATAACGATGGGCGCCGGAATCATAGCGGAAGCCCTCAGGGCCTGTGATCGTCAAGGCGTTGCCGCCGGCGCGGTTATCGCTTTCCAGCACCCGGCAGGAAAGACCTGCCCGAGTGGCATACCAGGCGGCCGCCAGGCCGCTGATTCCGGCTCCGGCAATGGTCAGAGCCGGAGCCTCGTCAATGGATGCTCTTTTCTCTGACCGTGGTGGGTAGGCCTTATTCATCTTCCGCCTCTCGTAATGCCGTGATATATCCCTGACGTCCATTCTTTTCTGCGGCTCGGCTGCCGTGATTATCCACCGGCTTTAAGAACATGAGAAGAAACCTGTCTCTCCTCGCGACAGAGTATTAAACTTTCATAAACGATTTACGATCAACAAACCTGCTGCCGTCGGGCCCGCTAATCCTGCCTGGGTTAAATTTGTTCTGAGCCTGAGAAGTGTGTTCAGCGATAAGCGGCCTGCCGAAAGCGGCGGAGTATAATACACTTCACCGGCCGTTTTGTCACCTGTTTTTTGTAGACCTTAACGTCAGTGATCGATAGAGCGGGCATAGGTTTTCCGATAGCCTTAAGGGTCTCAGAATTATTATTACTTGAGGATTATCTCGATAAATGGTATGCCATACCACTGCATGGAAGTTCCTGAAAGTTGAAGGAGCCGGCATGAGATGAATCATGGAATTCAGTTTTCAAGGAGAAAAACCGCATGAGTTTCTGGCCCCGGCGAGATAGCCGGCAGATCAGGCTCGGAGAAGTTTCAATTGGGGGACAGGCGCCGATTTCGGTGCAGTCGATGACCAACACCGATACTCGCGATGTGGCGGCGACGGTGGCCCAGATCAAACGTCTGGAGCAGGTTGGTTGCGAGCTGATTCGGGTCGCGGTGCCGGATGAGGACGCGGCCAGAAAACTTTCCCGGATTAAAAAGAAAATTGCGCTTCCGCTGCTGGCGGACATTCATTTCAGTCATCGTCTGGCCCTTCTGGCGGTGGCGGAAGGGGTTGACGGGTTGCGGCTGAATCCCGGCAATATCGGTTCCACGCTTCGGGTGCGCGAGGTGGTGGCCGCCTGTCGCGAGCGGTCGGTTCCGATTCGCATCGGGGTTAACGCTGGCTCCCTGGAAAAGGCTATTGTTGATAAATACGGTTACACCCCTGAAGCCCTGGTTGAAAGCGCGATGACGCATGTTCGGCTGCTTGAGGAGGAGAATTTCGAGTTGATCAAGATCTCACTCAAATCTTCAGACATCAGGAACACCCTGACGGCCTACCGGCTTTTGGCCAAGCGCGTGGATTATCCTTTTCATATCGGGATTACCGAGGCCGGCACTCAGTTGCGCGGCGCCATCAAGTCGGCCGCGGGGCTGGCTCTGCTTCTGGGTGAAGGCCTGGGCGACACCCTGCGGGTCTCTCTGACCGCGGCTCCGGAAGAAGAGATCTTTGTCGCGTTTGAACTTTTGAAAAGCCTGGGTCTAAGACAACGCGGCATCGAGTTGATTTCCTGCCCGACCTGCGGACGCACGGAAATCGAGCTTATCAGGCTGGCGCAAGAGGTCGAAAAAGCCCTGGCCCATGTTCGGGCTCCCCTGAAAGTCGCAGTCATGGGTTGCGTGGTCAACGGTCCCGGGGAGGCTCAGCACGCTGATTTCGGAATCGCCGGAGGGCGGGGTGTGGGGTTGATCTTTCGCCAGGGCAGGGTTTTGAGAAAATTGCCGGAAGAACATCTGGTCGCGGCCCTGGTAGCTGAGATTGAACAATATCTGGAAGCGCATGAGTCGATCACGTAACTCTCAGTTCTTCAGTGATCCCACTTGGTGGCGGCGCTTCTTGTCGACCGCGCGGCTTTGCTGGCGATTGCTGGGCGATCGCCGGGTGCCTTTTTATTATAAGCTGATTCCTTCAGGGGCCTTGCTCTATTTTTTATCTCCCTACGATTTGCTGCCCGATCTGGTGATTCCGGGTCTTGGTCAGCTTGATGATCTGCTGATTCTGGCGCTCGCCGCCCGAATTTTTCTCGCTCTAGTTCCGGCGGAAATTGTCAAAGAACGCCAAGAGAGGATTTTTACGGCATGAAACCAGATCAGAGCACCCGGATTCGCCTGCTGGCCCCGGAAGTCTGCAACCAAATCGCGGCGGGTGAAGTTGTCGAAAGACCGGCTTCGGTCGTTAAGGAGCTGGTCGAAAATGCCCTCGATGCCGGCGCCGACCAGATTCGGGTGCTGATTGAAGAGGGCGGCAAGAATCTGATTGAGGTAATCGATAACGGCTACGGCATGGATGCGGACCAGTCCCGCCTCGCCCTGGAACGGCATGCGACCAGTAAAATCATTTCAGCGGCTGATCTTTTCGGGGTCACCAGTTACGGATTTCGAGGCGAAGCCTTGCCGAGTATCGCCTCGGTTTCTGACTTCACTCTGATTTCGCGAACCGCCGCCATGGAGGCCGCAGTTAAGCTTGAGGTCAGTTCCGGAGGAGAGATTCGGGAAAGTCAGGTTGGCGCTCCGGTAGGTACCAGGATTACGGTCCGCGACCTTTTTGTTTCGGTTCCGGTTCGGAAAAAGTTCCTAAAAACCACCAACACCGAGCGGGGCGCCGTACTCGAACGCCTGCAGCGTTTTGCCATCGCGCATGCCGATTGTTCTTTTCGGCTTGAACATGATGGGCGTACACTCCTTAATCTGACCAAGGGTGATCGTGAGATTGACCGGGTGAGCCAGATTCTCGGGCTGGAACCGGGAGGTGAGCTGCGAGAGCTGGGAAGTGTCGGAGGTGAGTGGGCCAGACTTCGGGGTTATGTCAGTCTGCCTCAGGTGCAGCGGCCCAACAGCCGCGACCTCTATTTTTTTGTCAATCAGCGAGCGGTCCGGGATAAAGCTCTGCTTCAGGCTCTGCTTAAGGCCTATGAAGGCACCCTGCCCCGGGGACGTTATCCGGCGGCGGTTCTTTTTCTTGAGGTGGCGGCCGGAGGGGTTGATGTCAATGTCCATCCGGCCAAGGAAGAGGTACGTTTCACCGACGGCGGCCGCATTTTTGCCCTGATTCGCCGGGCCGTCGCTGAGATCTTGAGCGGCTATCCGGAAGGAATAATTCCTGGTCTGGGGCGAAGCGAACAAAATCAAATGGCTATGGTTGAGAAGGCGAATTTCCCCGAGCACCCTTCAACCGAGATCTTGCTCTACGGCCTGCCGCCTGAGTTTGGAAAAGAAACCGGGCCTGAGGAACTCAGTAGTCGCAAGCCCTTGCCGCGATCATCGGACTGCGCATGCCGGCACGCCGGCATGCAGGTGGGGGAAAGCCGTTTTGAGTTTAAAGCGGAAGATCATTGTTCCAGCAGACAAAGTGGTCACGGTGCCGACCGGGAAGCCTTTTTTTCAGACTCCTTCACCCCTGATTTCATGAACCGGCCCACAGAGCGATCTTTTCCGGGCTTTAAAAGAGCTGACAGAGGTTTTTTTGCCGCCATGACGGTTGTTGGAAGTCTCTGGAATTCTTATCTTGTGCTGCAGAGTGAAAACAAGTGTTATGTTCTTGATCAGCATGCCGCCCATGAGCGCGTTCTTTTCGACGAACTCAAGGAGCGGCGCGCCGGAGATGGCACGGCCCAAACCCTGCTCCTGCCGATTCAGGTTGAATGTACCTACGAGGAAGAAGCTCTGGCGGAAAAATCACGCAAGCTGCTGCTGGAACTGGGTTTTGAATTTGTTTGTCTGGGGCCGCGAACCCTGGCTCTGCATACGGTTCCATTATTGCTGGAAGGACTGGATCAGGCGACGGTTTTCCGTCAGACCCTGGCCGATATCGATAGCGGGGGGCGGGGCCGGGAAACTTCCCTGCTGAATGATCTTTTGGCCCATCTGGCCTGTCGTCTGGCCGTCAAGGCCAACCGGCCTCTGCATGGCGGTGAAATACAAACCTTGTTGGCAAAGCTGGATGCCTCCCCTCTGGCTCATACCTGCCCGCATGGACGGCCTCTCTATTTTGTCCTGGAACGAGGCGAGATCGAGAAACGTTTTCAACGTTAAACAAAATGCTTGTCCAGGTGGAAACCCTCTGAATGGTTAGAACTTTGCCCGTGAAAGTCTTCAAATTCCCCCTTTATTCAATAGTGTTGTTCCTGTTGCTGTTTACGGTCTTTACGGCTTGCGGGCGACTGTCAAGGGAGGCCGCCGTTATTTTTACCGATCAAGATGATGGGCGACGGGCTTGGGCGAGCCTACTGCCGGTACAGCAGCTAAAAAGTACGGCCGTTCTTTCCTGGCAGAGGCTTGATGGAAGCCAGGAAAAACATAAAATAAGACTTTTTTTAGAGCCACCGGGGAAACTCAAAATTCAGTGGTTGATGCCTTTTGGGGGCGTGGCGGCACAGATTCTGATAAAAGATGAGCAATTCTGGTTTTCCGACGCGCGCCGGCAGCGAACCTGGCAGGGAGCGGTTTCTGAAATGGATAGATTCTTTCATCCACAGGGCCGGTTGGGCTGGCAGCTGCCGACGGTACTTTTTACAGACTGGCAGCTATTGCTCAGCCGACCGCAAGAAGATGACGAGCAATTATCAGCTAAAGGCGCGGTGTCTGCCTACCTTGTCCAGGATGAAGGCCGAGCTTTGATTAAGGTGGTTCGTTTTGTCGACGGCCAGGAAATACATATTCGTCTTAGTGAGCTGCTCGAAGATCAGGCAGGGCAAATTTTTGCTCGCAGATTTGAGGTTCTCGGCAATAAGGCTCGGATAGTCCTGGAACTTAGTGAATTCAATCCTGACAGCCCTTTACCGGAGACAACCTTTGTTTATAACCAGCCCCATTTCAGTTTGATAGAGATAACCGATGAAATTCTCACCGAGCCCTGAAATAGATGGTTCAATAAAACTTTCCCAGAAGCGATACAATCAAAAGGAGATGCCAATGGCGGACAGTGATAATAATTATGAGGTTTTGATTATTGGTGGCGGACCGGCCGGGTTGACCGCCGGACTTTACGCAGCCCGGGCGCGATTGAAATGTGTGCTGCTCGAAAAGATGATTATGGGGGGACAGATTGCCACAACCGAGATGGTTGACAATTACCCCGGTTTTCCCGAAGGGATCACCGGAGCTCAAATCGGGCCCCTGTTTGAGACTCAGGCCAAACGGTTTGGTCTGGAAGTACGCCAGTTTCAGGAAGGGCTGCAGGTTGAACGCCGGGACGGTGGCTTCCTGATAACCTGCGCCAACCAAGATCAGCTTTTTACCCGAACCCTGATTGTGGCGACCGGCAGCTCCTGGACTCCGCTGGGAATTCCCGGAGAAGAAGAACTCAAGGGCGCCGGAGTTTCCTATTGTGCAACCTGTGACGGAGCTTTTTTCAAGGATCAGGAACTGGCGGTCATCGGCGGCGGCAATTCGGCCGTTGAGGAAGCCATTTTTCTCACTAAATTCGCCAGCAAGGTCTATATTATTCATCGGCGGGATCAGTTAAGGGCCGAAAAAATTGTGCAGGAAAGGGCCTTGGCCAATCCTAAGATCGAGGTGGTCTGGTCACATATACCGCTTGCCATTATCGGCGACAGAGAGGTCACCGGGATTCGGGTGCAAAATCTGAAAACCCAGGAAGAGCGTGTCTTGCCGGTGTCTGGAATCTTTATCTATGTCGGCATGCAGGCTAACAGCGAACTGGTCGCCGAACTGGTTGCCAGAGACGACAAAGGTTATATTAAGGCCGGAGAAGACACCGTGACCTCCTGCCCTGGTCTTTTTGCCGCCGGAGATGTCCGGCGTAAGCCTTTGCGGCAAGTGGCCACCGCAATTGGCGACGGGGCCACGGCCGCCATCATGGCGGAAAAATTTATTGAGCAGTGACCGAAATATCTTTGCAATTCTTAAGTCGATCCGGTAAAAGCAGATAAATTTGGTTCGGGAAAACCAGGTTTGACTCTAGGGTTTAGTTTAAAGGGAAATCACATCGATGGACTTCGCTCTCCTGCGTAAACGAATGGTGGAAGAACAGATAATTGCTCGAGGGATTACCGATCCACGAGTTGTCGAGGTGATGCGGCAGGTGCCGCGCCATCTTTTTGTCGACTCCGGTCTCGCGCACCAGGCCTACGGTGATTCGCCGTTGCCGATCGGGGAGGGGCAAACCATCAGTCAGCCTTATATCGTGGCTTATATTTTGTCGGCCCTGGCTTTAAATGGTCGGGAAAAGGTTCTGGATATCGGCATGGGTTCCGGTTATTTGACGGTGCTGCTCTCGTTTTTGGCCCAGAAAGTGTATGCGGTGGAAAGATTACGTTCTCTGGCTATTCCCGCGCGCCGTTTGATTGACCAGCTCGGATGTACGAACGTACTGGTCAAGATCTTTGACGGCAGCTACGGCTGGCCTGATGCCGCCCCTTTTGACGCCATTGCGGTTTCCGCCGTCGCTCAGGAAAAACCACCGGCCCCTTTACTCGAACAACTAACTATCGGTGGGCGGCTGGTAATCCCCCTGGCCACGTCCCAGGGGCAGCATCTGTATCGGATTACCCGGTACGGTGACCGTGATTTTGCAAGCGAGCGTTTGCTGGCCTGCAGTTTTGTCAAATTGGTAGAACGCCATGGCGGGAGATGATAAACACCTTTTCAACGGGGCGCTTGAATCCTATCTGGATGAAATTCGTAATATCCCGCTGCTCAATGAGGCCCAGGAAATAAATCTGGCTCAACGGGTGCAGAAAGGTGATGAAAAGGCGCGACAACAGATGATTGAAGCCAACCTGCGCCTGGTGGTTCATCTGGCGCGTCATTATCAGAATCGCGGTCTACCGACCGAGGACTTGATTGAAGAGGGTAATCTTGGTTTGATTCGCGCGGTGGAGCGTTTTAATCCCGATTTTAAATGCCGATTTTCCACTTACGCGGTTTGGTGGATCAGGCAATACATGAGTCGGGCCCTGATCAGCCAGAGCAAGATAATCCGTTTACCCGTGCATGTGGTTGACGAATTCAATACCTATCTCAAGGGTCGCCAGAAATTTTTTCGTGAGTTCGACCGTGATCCCAGTTTTGAAGAGGTCGCGGCTTACATTGAGCATGAGTTTACCTCGTTTGCACCGGCTATGGTTCGCCTCAATAATCTGGTCAGTCTGACTTCCGGCAACGGGGCCAATAGTGAAGACGACCGGGAAGATGGCAGTACTATCTCGTTGGAACTACTGGCCGATGAAAATAGTGAGAACCCGCTTGAACGGCTTGATCATGACCTGCGCCTGAAGATTATTCTTTGTTGGCTGGATGAATTGAGTCCCAAGGAAAGACTGGTTATCACTCGGCGTTTTGGTCTTTCCGAAGAGGAGACGCAGACACTTGAGGAAATCGGAAAAGAACTTAATCTGACCAGGGAAAGGATCAGGCAACTGGAAAAAGCGGCCTTGCATCGTTTAAAAAAAATAGTCGACAGTGGCGAATATACTTTGGATGATCTGGTTTAGGTTCGCCATGCTGGAAGCAGAGCATGAAACTAATTGATAAAATAAACGACCCGGATGATCTGCGAGCTCTGCGGATGGAGGAACTTCCTCATCTCGCGGCCGAAATCAGACATCTGATTCTTGAGACGGTATCCCGTAACGGCGGTCATCTGGCTCCGTCACTGGGTGTAGTTGAGTTGACCATCGCTTTACATTATGTGTTTGCGACCCCGCGCGATCTGATTGTCTGGGATGTCGGGCACCAGGCTTACGCCCATAAGATTCTGACCGGGCGGGCTCGGCGTTTTGCAACCCTGCGGCAATCCGGAGGCCTGAGCGGTTTTCCCAAACGGGAAGAAAGTCCTTTCGATACCTTTGACGTCGGTCACAGCAGCACATCGATTTCAGCGGCGCTGGGGATGGCTCTGGCGGCGGAACACCATCATCGCCGGCAGCGTGCGATCGCGGTGATCGGAGACGGTTCAATGACCGCCGGACTTGCTTTTGAAGCCTTGAACCACGCCGGTTCTCTGGACCGCGATCTACTAGTCATTCTTAACGACAATGAAATGTCGATTTCTCCCAATGTCGGCGCTCTGTCCGCTTATTTGAACCGGATTCTTACCGGTTCTGCGGTCAATCGTTTGCGCCATGATGTCAAATCAGTGCTGACCAATATTCCCAGATTTGGCGAAAGTGTTTTCAAAATGGTTAAACGGGCGGAAGAATCCTTCAAGGGATTTCTCATGCCGGAGGGAACCATCTTTGAAGATCTGGGGTTTCAGTATGTCGGCCCCCTGCCGGGTCATGATCTTGAGACCCTGATCGAAACCTTTGAAAACGTCAGCCATCTGGACGGCCCCATTCTGGTTCATGTGGTTACCCAGAAAGGTAAGGGTTACGGTCCGGCGGAAGCCGATCCGGCCAGTTTTCATGGCGTGGCCCCTTTTGACCTTGTCAGCGGTCGGAAAATTGGTTGTGGAGTTCCCAAAGCCCCGACCTTTACTGAAGTTTTTGGCCAGACCTTAAAAAAAATGGCGGAACTGGACGATCGGGTAGTCGGCATTACGGCCGCGATGCCGGCGGGAACCGGGGTCGAAGTCATGGCCGCGAAATATCCCGCCAGGGTCTACGACGTCGGCATTGCCGAACAACACGGAGTGACCATGGCCGCAGGGATGGCCAGTCAGGGTTTAAAACCTTATGTGGCAATCTATTCAACCTTTCTTCAGCGGGCTTTTGATCAGGTGCTTCACGATGTTGCCATGCAGAAACTTCCGGTTACCTTCTGTCTGGATCGGGCCGGCCTGGTCGGTGAGGATGGCGCCACCCATCATGGAACTTTTGATATTTCCTATTTGCGGATGATTCCGAATCTGACGATCATGGCCCCCAAAGATGAAAATGAGCTGCAGCATCTGCTGTTTACCAGTCTCCAACATGACGGGCCGGTGGCGCTACGTTATCCCCGGGGAAATGGATTGGGGGTGACGCTGGATAACGACTTCAAAATCATTCCGATAGGCAGCTGGGAAATCGTTCGCCCGGGACAGGACGCGGTTTTGCTGGCCGTGGGCTCTTGTGTTGCCACGGTGGTGGTGGCGGCTGAAAAAATGGCGACAGAGGACAATTTCAACTGCCAAGTGATCAATTGCCGTTACATTAAGCCGTTTGATGAAGCTTTACTGCGGGAATCTTTAAGTGGGTTTCGTCTGGTTTTTACCTTTGAAGAGAATGTCGCGGCCGGTGGTTTTGGCGGCGGGGTGCTTGAGTTTATGGCAGCCCAAAGGCTCTGGTCCAGCCGGGTGGTAACCGCAGCTTTGCCGGATCGTTTCATTACTCATGGTTCGCTCAGCGAGCTGCGCCATGAGCTGGGACTGGATGCCGAGGGGGTCCGACAACTGGTCTTAGGCCATAAAGCGATTGACTGAGCTGGCCAAATCCTCGGCGAAAATTTTTATTTCATCGAAATTTTCGCCCTCCAGCATGATTCTGAGCTTGTTTTCAGTTCCGGAATAACGGATCAGCAACCGACCTCGGTGGCCAAGCTTTTTTTCGACTTCCAGCACCTGCCGGTGAACCTCTGAGACCGTGTTGACAGGAATTTTTTCCCGCACCGGAACATTGATCAAAATCTGAGGGAAGATTTCCATTACCGCCGCCAGCTCAGCCAGATTTTTTTCTTCCTCGCGGATAACGGCAAGCACCTGAAGGGCGGAAAGAATTCCGTCGCCGGTAGTGTTGTGATCCATGAAAATCAGGTGCCCGGACTGTTCTCCCCCAAAGTTATAATCGTCAGCTCGCATCTTTTCCACAACATAACGGTCGCCGACCTGGGTTCGAAGCAATTTAATACCATTCTCCGCCAGAGTTCTTTCCAGGCCGAGATTACTCATTACCGTGGCGATCACGGTATTTTTTTTTAAGCGCTTACGCTTTTGCAGATGCAGGGCGCAGACCGCCATGATCTGATCACCGTCAACTACCTTGCCGCGGTGATCAACAAAAATAACCCGGTCCGCGTCACCGTCAAACGCGATACCGAGATCAGCGTGTTCCTCGATAACCTTGTGCTGAAGTTTTTCCGGATGCAGAGAACCGCAGCCGGCATTGATATTCTTGCCGTCCGGGTTAATTCCCAGACAGATAACTTCCGCTCCCAATTCACCAAAAACCGCCGGCGCAATTTTATAAGCGGCACCGTTACCACAGTCAACCACCAGTTTCATGCCGTCGAGGGTCAGTGAATCAGGGAAGGTGTTTTTTAGAAACACTATGTAACGACCGTTGGCGTCGTCAATCCGAAAAGCCTTGCCGATGGCGCCGGCCGTGGGACGCAATTGATCGATTCGGCGATTGATGATCAGATCTTCAATGCGCTCTTCCTCGCAGTCCGGCAGCTTAAAACCATCCCGGGAAAAAATTTTGATTCCGTTATCCTGAAAAGGGTTGTGAGAGGCCGAAATCACCATGCCGGCATCGGCGCGCATGCTGCGGGTCAAAAAGGCGATTCCGGGAGTCGGCATGGGGCCGATAAGGAGAACGTCCACCCCCATGGAACAGATTCCCGACACCAGAGCGCTTTCCAACATGTATCCGGAAAGCCTGGTATCCTTGCCGATAACGATTTTATGGCGATGGTCTCTGTCTTTGCAGACATAGGCGGTGGCCCGACCGATCTGCAGGGCGGTTTCCGCTGTGATGGGCTCGATATTGGCGGTGCCTCTGACACCGTCGGTGCCGAATAGTTTGGCCATGGTCAAAGTTCCTTATTCTTGATGCTGAGGCGTAGTTCGGCGATGAGTTCTAAAGATATATATACCCCGCCATCAGCCGCCACCTGTATTCTTCTTGAAAACTATTTCAATCTCTGCTGGATCCATTGACAAAAGCAGAATCTTGTCTGGAAGCTCAGCCATGACCGGAAAGGTATAGTACCCATTCTCAAGATCTTCTTGCAAGGGCCCCAGATCGACACTGATTCGGGCTTCTTTACGAATATCATCCACCTGCATGAGCAGCGGGCATTCGACGACAAGATCAACAAAATAATTGCTGATACCGATGCGACCATTTTCGTTGTCGCGGTTTTTAAATTCTATTCTGATGCCTTTGATAACTCTCTGAACCAGGGTTTCTTCAACTTCCACGGTGGCGATTATCGGAATTTCCGGGTTGACCGGCTTGAGCTCCTCGGAAGGGGTCAGGAGCTTGACTTCAAATTTAGTTGTTTGCCGCAGTTGGCTGACATCGAGAGGTTCAGAAAAAACGGTGTCATGTCGTTGAAGGTAGCTTTCCGAAGCGCGAATTAGGGCCTTGGGTGGTTCAATCCTGATTTCTCTGATCTGATAACCTTTCGGCGGCAGGCCATTGGTTTGGATGTTGATCGGCAGGTTGACCTTGACAAAGCGGTCAAGTTCAAGAACCAGAGTTTCAGGGTCGAGAAGCACAACGTCAACCCCCAGGGGCAGGTCATTGAAGGTTTGGTTGCTGAGACGAATAATATTTTTACCGGTTGTCGCTTTGTCGAGATTGACACTGATTGAAGGCGGGGTGCTGTTCAAAGGGCGCAGCAGTGTTTTGGTGCCTTTAACCCTGATATGAACACTGGTCGGAACCCTGGAAATGATAGCCATGTCTGCCGGAATGGAGGTAAACTCAATGGGTACGCTTAAAGCCATCTCAGTTTTACTTTTGACGGAGACAAAAAACCAGAGCAGGGCGGCGATAAAAACAGAGAGAATCTTCAGGGTTAGATTCTCAAAAAAAAGGGATCTTAGTGGAGCCATAGTTGCTATTTCAGATCAGGCTTGAGATTCTGGTTAACGATCCGGTAAATTTCTAATGCGGGAATGATCCCACAACCCAAATGATTTTTCACGGCCCGCAAATAAGTGCTCTTATCAGACTCAGCAGAGCTGGATAAGTTTCTTCACGGGACATCCCCTTCGGGGGTAACCCGTGAAGCACTTAACATTTTTTTGTTTTTGTGGTTGAAAAAATGTTGAAAAAAACAAGAAAATAACCTGTAAGGTACTAATGCGATTTTTCTGTGGCCGGGAAAATGTTTTTTAAGGTTTTTAAGATGCCTGACTTGTTGCGTGTCGGTGAAAAAATATTATTTAAAACCCGGCTTAACGATTCAGCATTCTGCTCCTTGGTTATTTTGCCCCCGATGCAAACGGAAATGCGACCGGTTTCTTCAGAAACGACAACCACCACCGCGTCCGTATCTTCGGAAACACCCATGGCGGCCCGGTGTCTGGTGCCGTAGGCTTTTTCAATCATAGGGTCGATAGCCAGGGGAAGAAAACAGCCGGCGGCAACGATTTTACCATCATCAATAATGACCGCGCCGTCATGTATCGGAGATGAGGGGTTGAAAATGCTCAGCAAGAGGGCATCACTGATTTTGGCGTTGATTTCAACCCCGCCTTCAACAATGCCGGGAATTTTGTTTTCCCTGGTGAAGACAATCAGAGCTCCGATCCTTTTCAGCGACATGGTCGTGCAGGCTTTAATGATCCCATCAAGGTAATAGAGTTCTTCGGCGTGGTTAAGAGCAAATGAGGTTTTGCCGAATTTGGCCAGCGCCCGGCGAATTTCATTCTGGAAAAGAACGATGACGATCAGGATAATCGAGCTCAGAAAGCTGTTCAGAATCCAGTGCAGGGTGTAGAATTCGAGCAGTAATGAAACCTGGTAAAAAATGAAAATCAGAAAAAGACCGAGAAGAATTTGAAAGGCGCGCGTGCCCCGAATGATCAGCAGGATCTGGTAAATTAGTATCGCGACAATAATGATATCAATAGCGTCAAGCCAGCGACTGTTGAGCAGGGTCTCGACAAATTGAGTCATAAATCTCAGTCTTTATCAGCGTTGGACGTTTTTGATGGCATCGATAATCGTAAGCGCCTGCCTGGTCGCCGCGACATCATGGACGCGAACGATTGCAGCTCCGTTGCAAACGGCCTGGGCCGCGGTGGCAACGGATGCCGCGAGGCGCTGGTTCACCGACGCACCGGTCAGTTTACCGATAAATGATTTGCGTGAGGTTCCAATCAGCAACGGTAGATCAAAGCCACGGAACTCGCGCAGATGTTTAAGCAGCAGAAGATTATGTTCGATGGTTTTACCAAAACCGATTCCCGGATCAAGAATCAATTTCTCCCGCACGATTCCGGCCGCCATAGCCGTGGCAATAGCTACCTCAAAATAAGTTGAGATTTCTGCGAACAGATCCTGGTAAAAGGGATCCTGCTGCATGGTTTTCGGCTGTTTTTGCATATGCATAAGACAGACGTAAACCTTACCGGCGGCAGCAACCTTTGCCATTTCCGGGTCAAAATTAAAAGCGCTGATGTCGTTGACAAGATCGGCTCCGGCGTCAATGGCGGCCGCCGCGACTCGACTTTTACAGGTGTCAATCGAAAGCGGCAGCCCCGGAAAACGGTGCCGCAGAGTCTCAATCACCGGCAGTACTCGACGAATCTCTTCTTCGTCGCTTACCGTGTCGGCTCCGGGTCTGGAGGATTCTCCACCGATATCTATAATGTCCGCCCCATCTTCGATCATGGCGCAGGCTTGATTAAGGGCTTCTTTCGGAGTAAAAAAGCGATTGCCGTCGGAAAATGAATCAGGGGTGACATTAAGAATGCCCATGATCAGTGATCTTTGTTTCAGATCAGCCTCCAGGTCCCTGCACTTGAAAAGACAACCGCTGTGTTTTTCCTGGTTTTTGAGAGTGATTTCAAGCCGGTCTGCCATCTGTGCCAAGGAAAAAGGCTGGGCCCTGAGTTTTTGGCAGAATTTGCGGAATTGCTTACGGGTCGCGCTTAAAATGGCATCACTGGCATCGACGCTGCAGTTGATTACCCCCCGAGTAACCGCAGCCTCGCCACCGACCGCAAGCATTTCCTGCTTGATGATGTTAGCCGCCGCAGCGGGTAGAGGACCGACACGGAAACTGTAATGCAGCATCTTGTTCTTCATCAGGCTGACACCGTGAATATCGGTGCCGATCTGGCGCATCAGAGCCGCAGCGTCGTGAGCTGATCTGATATCTAAAAGTCGAACATAATAATTACGCATAGGTAGGTGCCGTTTTTTATTATGATTTCTTTTCAGGTTTACTGGGGGCGCGTTTACTCAAATTAGTGATTTTACGCAAAAGACGATCAAAAATCCAGAGCTTACGTACACGCAAAAAAAACTTGACCTGGCTTTGTTCTTCTTTAGTACACTCCTGAGGACGATATTTAACCTTTAATCTGAGAATGGAGTACCTGTCCACTAAAGCCAGCCGTCTAATCAACGGCCGGAAAAAACGATTTGGAGGCAGGAATAGGGATGAATTAAAATCTATAATTGCCGGATTGCCGTTGACATCCACCATGATATTACTTTTGTGGCCGAGGTCAAGGTGAAGCACACCGCGATCATGTAAATCATCGGCAAGCCTCAGAAGCTTGGTGAAAAAGCTGCCGTCCAGCCGGCGACGGCAGCTTTTGATTTCTTCACCGTTGATACAGGTAATCAACAAGCACTTGTAATTTTCAAACCCGACAACCTGAGGAATGCCGCTCATCCCGGCGGCTTTGTCCAGGAGAAATCTTTCATAGGCCAAACTGAGAGGGCCCCATAGATGGGCTGCGATCCAGCCTTTGTTACGAAAATCCTTAGCAACCAGACACCGCTCGCCCTGACGTAAAAGTCTGATGTCCGGTTTCATTCCTTTGGCAGAGATCAGTTCTTTGCTGATTTGCCATGGTTGCCCCAGGTAGAAGGCGGTCTCTGAAGACCGGTTCTTTGCTTCAGTCGCACGCACGGTTTTTCAAGCCTGTCCCTCAGCCGGAGAGGGGTTGCTCTGCTTTGCAACGGCATCGGTGACGGCACTCTCGCTTACCTTGTCGGTAGTTGCTCCGGTCTGGACTAAGCCGATGATTTCATCGACCTCAATTCCGTTAATGCTTTCCTTTTCCAAAAGCTTTTGCGCCAGTTTATCCAGGGACTGCCGGTTATCAGTTACCAGCTGAAGGGCCTTGGCATGAGCATCATGGACAATCTCCTTGATCTCATCATCAATTTCAATCGCGGTTTTTTCACTGAAGTCGCGATTTTGGGCCATTTCCCGACCGAGAAAGATGTGTTCCTCCTTCTTGCCGAAACTGACCGGGCCCATTCGCCCCATACCCCATTCGCAGACCATTTTCCGGGCCAGATTGGTAGCCCTTTCGATGTCGTTACCAGCCCCGGTAGTGATATGATTGAGAGCAATTTCTTCTGCTACCCGGCCTCCAAGAAGAACGATGATATTGTTGATCAGATAATCCTTGTTGTAGGTGTGCCGCTCATCGATCGGCAGCTGCTGCGTCAGCCCTAGGGCCCGCCCCCTGGGAATGATAGTGACTTTATGAATCGGATCGGTGCCCGGCAGCAGCCGCGCGACAAGAGCATGTCCGGCTTCATGATAGGCGGTGTTGATTTTTTCGTCATGACTGATCACCAGACTGCGCCGTTCCGCGCCCATCATGACCTTGTCCTTGGCTTCTTCAAGGTCGGTCATTTCGACCTCTTTTTTATCTTCCCGGGCCGCGAGCAGGCTGGCTTCATTAATCAGATTGGCCAGGTCGGCGCCGGTAAAACCCGGGGTCCCGCGCGAGACGACCTTAAGGTCTACGTCCTTGGCCAGGGGAACCTTACGGGCATGAACCTTGAGAATGCCTTCGCGGCCTTTGACATCGGGGTTGGGAACCACCACCTGGCGATCAAAACGGCCAGGTCGGAGCAGGGCCGGGTCAAGGACGTCGGGACGGTTGGTGGCGGCAATCAGAATCACACCTTCATTTGATTCAAAACCGTCCATTTCCACCAAAAGCTGATTCAGGGTCTGTTCTCTTTCATCATGGCCACCGCCCAGGCCGGCCCCTCGATGGCGTCCGACAGCATCAATTTCATCAATGAAGATAATGCAGGGAGCATTCTTTTTGCCCTGAGTGAAAAGATCGCGGACCCGTGAAGCCCCGACGCCAACGAACATCTCGACAAAATCAGAACCGCTGATGCTGAAAAAGGGAACTTCGGCTTCTCCGGCAATGGCTTTGGCGAGCAGGGTTTTGCCGGTACCCGGAGGGCCGACCAGCAAAACGCCTTTGGGAATCTTGCCGCCCAGGCGGGTGAACTTTTTAGGCTCTTTTAAGAAATTGATGATTTCTTCGAGTTCCTCCTTGGCTTCCTCGATGCCGGCTACATCCTTGAAGGTAACCTTTTTCTGATCCTCATTCAGAAGCTTGGCGCGACTTTTGCCGAAAGACATGGCCTTGCCGCCACCGCCCTGCATCTGACGCATGAAAAAGATCCAGACGCCAATCAAGAGCAGCATCGGAAACCAGGAAATCAGGATCGACTGCCATAAAGGGGACTGGTCTTCAGGCTTGGCGGTAATTCTGATTCCTTTTTCGCGCAGCATTGCGATCAGGGAAGGATCTTCCGGGGCGTAGGTGCGAAAGGCGGTGCTGCCGTAAGTTCCAGAAATATTCTGGCCCTGAATCGTGATTTCACTGACTTGTCCGCTTTCAGCCAGTTCAATGAACTGGCTGAAGCTGACTTCCTGGCGAGCGGATCCGGGATGGTTGAACACATTAAAGACCATGATCATGATCAGACAGATCACCAGCCACAGCGCCAGATTTTTATAGAAAGGCTTCATATCCTGATTTTTTTTCATTGCCGACATAGGGTATTTTTATCCATAATATTTGAGTTGGAAGTTTGACGAGAGCACCGGAAGTCTTTTTAAAAAAAACCGCCCGTCAAAGGGGCGGGCGGCTTTTCAGGACTTTCTTTACTGGTCATCTAACATGAATTGGGGTCCTTTGGCAAGCAAAAACTCTTATTTTCAGGGGCCCTGGCGGCAGGCGTGAGCAGTTGTAATCCTTGCAAAAAAGTGAAAACCGTATTAGAAAGATCCTTTTTCAGGGGGGGGAACCCCGAAAACTCCAATTGCTGATGGAATTACGGATGAAAAAGTGTGTCGCTATAGTTGGTCGGCCTAACGTTGGCAAATCGACCTTATTTAATCGTCTTTTGCGGGAACGACGGGCAATCGTTGCCGACACCCCTGGAGTAACTCGGGATCGGCTTTTCGCAGAACTTAAATTCGATGATAAAAGCTGCCTGCTGGTTGATACAGGAGGGCTGGTCTTCGGGCATGAGGATGAATTACAAAAAGATGTTGGTCGTCAGACCCGGGCGGCGGTGACGGAAGCCGACATCATAATCTTTCTGCTTGATGGTCAGGTGGGAGTAAGCTCAGAAGACCTGGAACTGGCCTGCTACCTGCGGCGTACGGATAAACCCATTCTCTGGGTCATAAACAAATGTGAATCGCCTCTGGTTCAGGCCGGCACGGTAGATTTCTACAGTCTGGGAATGGAGACTTTTTATCAGGTTTCCGCAGAACATGGCGAAGGCATCTCGGCTTTGAAAGAAGGCCTGAGCGAGCTGCTGCCGCTCGACTCCATTGCCGTCTCCGAAGCTGAGGTGGCGGATAAATCCGTCATTCGGATTTCGGTCGTGGGTAAACCCAATGTCGGTAAATCATCACTTCTTAACTACCTGATCGGCAGTGATCGCCTGACAACCAGCCCCCGGCCCGGGACCACGGTTGACGCAGTTCAGGTAGAAATAAATCTTGGCGGGCAGGATTATCTGTTGCTGGATACGGCAGGTCTCAGGCGCCGGGCCAGAGTCTCGGAGGAGGTTGAAGTCCTCAGCAACGTGGCAACTATCAGGGCTATCGATTTTGCCCAGGTGGTGGTTCTGATGCTGGATGCAAGTGCCGGAATCACGGATCAGGATCTCACCTTATCTGCGCTGGCCCACGAAAAGGGCAAGGCCGTACTCTATATTTTCAACAAAACCGATCTCCTGGAAAAACGCAGGTCGCAACTTGCCCATCTCCAGACTGAACTGGCTGAACGACTGCAGGGCATAAAACGTCCGACGATCCTCAATACATCAGTTAAAGCCGGAATCGGCCTGGACAAAATCTTCCCGGCCCTTAACGCTCTTTTTCGCGTGCACAGTTTCCGGGTCGGAACCGGAGAACTCAATCGCTGGCTCAGAGAGGTGGTTGAAAAACATCAGCATCCGTTAATCAATCGTCGTCCACTGAAATTTTATTACATTACCCAGGTGCGCGATTCACCTCCGACGTTCGTAATTTTTGTCAATAAAATTAAAGGTATAAAACCATCTTACGAGCGTTATATGGAAAACCGGCTCATTGATGATTTTTCTTTTTACGGGGTTCCGGTTCGAATTTTTTTCAGAAAACGCGAAGGACGGCGTGTGAAAAAATAACTTTACCGGTCAGCTGTCTTGATTTGTCCACTTTTTAACCTTGGCGGATAATTTTCCCTTGACATAGTCAATTAGATATTGCTAATGAAATAAACAGGTTAAGTACTTCAAGGCGAAAGGTAGCCAAGGTCTGATTTTGGTCCTGTTCGGCGTGAAGAAAGGCTTCTTTAATCCTTTTCTTTCCCGGTATACTCCGGTAAAGGTTTACCGATGAATAAATCTGAGCTGATTGAGGAATTGTCAAATCGTTCCGATCTAAACCTGAAAGTCTCCGAAACCATTGTCAATCTTCTGATTGACAATATGAAAAAGGCTTTACTGGATGAGGATCGGATTGAGTTGCGGGGATTTGGCAGTTTTCACATTGAGTATTACAAACCTTATACCGGTCGCAATCCTAAAACCGGCGAATCGATTCAGGTTCAAGAAAAAAGGCTGCCATTTTTCAAGGTCGGCAAAGACCTTAAGGAACGGATCAATAATAATGGCCGGAATCAGTAGCTCCCAGCGACCTGCGGGAAAAAACTTAAACCTCTCTCGAGAGTGGATTAGGTCAGCTTTAAAAGATCCCGCTAATCTGCCCAATATTCTGACCTTGAGTCGGATAGTGGTTGTCCCGGTGGTTATCATGCTGCTTTATGTTGATAATCGCTGGCTCAATCTCCTGACTGCGATTCTGGTCGTGCTGGCTGCGATTACGGACGGCCTTGACGGGTATATGGCCAGGAAATATGGTTTTGAATCTACCTTGGGAAAGCTGCTTGATCCCGTGGCCGACAAGATTCTGCTGCTGTCGACCATGGTCATGCTGGCCTACCTGCAAAGGGCGCCGGCCTTTTTGGTTTGCCTGATTCTTTGTCGTGAAACGGCGGTGACCGGTCTGCGAGCGATCGCTGCGGAAAAAGGTAAGGTGATCGCGGCCAGCGCGATGGCCAAGTATAAAACGATTTTTCAGATTGTTGCAGTGGTGGCTTTGATTATCCACTATCCTTTTTTATGGGTGGACGCGCATGCAGTTGGGGTGTTTTTTATTTGGGTGGCCTTTTTCTATACTATGTGGACCGGGTATGCCTACTTCAGAGAGACCTACGCCCTGCTGATCTCTGACTGACCTGTCTTCTGGGGCGTGCCAAGAGGGAAGGGATGTTTTGTGAAATTGGTTTCGGAATTTGCCGGAGCCTTTTTTTTGGTTATAAACAGGCGGCGGTTATTTGCGATGAGCGCAACAGAAAACGGGTTTAAACAGATAACAAAAATTGAAATGTTTACGGGCAAGGGCGGGGTTGGCAAAACGACGATGTCGGTGGCATCGGCTCTGCATTATGCCGAGAGTGGACCGACCCTGCTGATTTCAACCGACCCCTCCGGTTCCCTTTCCGAAATTTTCAGTAAGGATCTTGATCAGGGGATCACCAGGGTTGCCGTCAATCTCGATGCCGTTGAGTTGACACGCGAATTGGTGCTGGAGCTCTGGCGGAAGAAATTTGCTGATGAAATTTATACAGTTCTTTCATCCTTTCTGCCGGTTGAGCGCGATATCATCGATTATATCGAAGGGGCTCCAGGCATTGATGAAGAATTTATGCTTGACTATCTCCTGACCATGGCCCGCTCGGGTAAATACCAAATGATTATCTGGGATACGGCGCCAACCATCGCGACGCTCAAGCTGCTTTTTATTCAGCAGATGTTTTATTCTCATCTGACCCAGGCTCAGAGAATCTATCTGAAGCTGAAAAAGGTTTTCAATAAGGTTGATCCGCTGGCTCTGATTGACCAATGGCGTACCCTGACCGTGGATATTATTACTCTTCTGCGGCAGCAGACCAGCGCCTGGGTGGTTGCCGGCGCCGAACGTCTACCAATCGAGCAGGCCCTTGATATCGCGGCCTCACTCAATGATTTTGGCATTCAGGTCAACGGCTTCATTCTTAATCGGATGCTGTCTGCAGATCTGTGTCAAAGCCATCCGTTCTGGCAGGCTAAGTTCGAGGCCCAGCAGAAATATCGACAGCGGCTGTTTGAACTAGCCGGTCAGTCTACGATCAAGGAGATTCCTGAACTTGGCGGCGAAATGCAGGTGGAGGGGTTACTGAGCGAGGTCAAGGGGAGGTTGCGACTTTCTTTTTGAATTTGGCGATGTGGTGAAGTCATAAACCATACCATTCCCCATTTGACCTCCCGGCGGCAAGATCAGACAATCTAGGGGACGCCGTGCTCCGCCGCTGGCTCTTGTCTTGACCTTCATCGGTCGGGCTAGGCTTCCAGACCAGCGTCGATTGCGTCCCTGGCCCTTTCCATGATTTCAGCTAAATTAACCCCGTCCTGGTGTTCCGGAAGCTGAATCACCGGCCCGAAGGTCAGCATCATGGTTCCGGGACGAATGCCGATTTTCCCTTTGGGTTGAAGGTTGCCGCTGTTGGTAATACTTAAAGGAAGAATCGGCAAGCCCAGCTGGGAGGCCAGCATAAAACCGCCTTTCTTGAACTTACCCAGCCGAACCGAGGCCGGCATGCGGGTTCCTTCGGCAAAAATAACAATTGAAATTTCGTTACGGCGCAGAATTTTGCCTTGGGTTTTCAATCTGGCGATAGCCTGCTGTAGGTTGCCGCGATCAATAATGATCGAGCCGCTGCGTTTCAAGGCCAGACCAAAGATTGGAATTTTTGTCAGTTCCCGTTTGGCAACAAACAGACAATGCAGGGCGCGGCAGCTGAAAATCGCATAAATATCAAGGAAGCTTTTATGGTTGGCGACAACCATGTAGGTTTGATGCGGGTCGATATTTTCCAGTCCTCGATAGACAACTTTGACCCCGCTAAGTTTCAGGTTGATCCAACCCCACCAGCTTCCACAGAATCTGATCCCGCGTCTCGACCAGGGGGTGAAGGTGACGATACAGGTTGCCACCGCCCAGAAAACAGTGTTGGGCACAATTATCAGAAGGCTGCGTATGGCATATAATAGCGATGTGAGCATTTTCCCTTTCCAGCCGGCGATTCACGCCTTTGGTTGCGACCTGAGTTCGAACTCGCCGGAGTAAATCACAACCTTGTTCTTGCCTTGGCGTTTGGCCTGATAGAGTGCGGCGTCGGCAGCCTGAATCAGCAGAGGCTGATTACTGATCATGCCTTCAGGGTAGGCGGCGACGCCCGCGCTGAAGGTGAATTTCAAGTTATGTTTCTGAAACTTGACTTCCAGGCTTTCAACCTTTCTGCGTAATCTTTCCATGATTCGATGGCAATTGTTTGATGAAGCTCCCGGGGTGACAACCATGAACTCCTCTCCCCCGTAGCGCAAAGCGAACTCCGATACCCTGATCTCTTCCTTGATGATATCCGCGAACTCGCGCAGAACCTGATCCCCGGCCTGGTGGCCGTAAACATCATTGATTTGTTTGAAATCGTCGATGTCAAACATGGCCACCGACAGAATCTGCTGATGGCGGTGGGATCCTTCAAACTCTTCATAGAGGCGTTTCATCCCGTAGCGGCGATTGAGCAGGCCGGTTAGTTCATCGATGGCGGCCAGGGTTTCCAGCTTCTTCATAAGGATGCTGTTGTAGAGAAAGGGCGCGGCCTGATTGATCAGATTCCGGCTTTCAAGGGAAAAAAGTCAGCTTTAAAATCCTTATGCGCACTGAGAATGCAAAGACCCACCTTGGTAAACTGGTAACACAGGGGCAGGTAGGCGACCGCGTTCGGTTTTATGGCTCCGATTCCGATATTAAAACGAATAGGGAGATTATCGATATCCTCAAAAACAACAATTTCTCCGCGCTTGATAATCTCGTAGCAATAGTTCTGATCGAGGGCCTGGTTGTCAATCAGCAGATGACAGTTATTAATTTTTTCGAGAAGACCGTTTTCAAATTTATAAAGACAGCCGCCATCCGCGCCAAAATAATCCTTGAAACTTTCGACAATCGTCTGGGCGGTCACTTCAATCCCGACTTGCTTCTGCAGGTTCTCCAGAAAGGTGGCGGTTTTTCTTTCCGAACTCAGTAAACGATGCAAGGTTGACACGAAAACATTATATTCATTGGTGATCATTCCGATGGTATCGGCCGAGTCGGCTTGCAGCAGGTAGTCTTCCTGGTTGAATTCCGTATCTTTTTTCCATAAGAGATCTTTCAGCCTGAGGCGAAAGCTGGAAATTTTCGCTTGCAGTTGTTTCAGGTAAAGATCAACGACCTTTTTAAAAAAAAAATAGTTACAGATGCCGACGATGATTCCGGCGCTCACGCAAAGAGCGAAAAAAAGGGACTTGAAGACCTTGTGGGCCGGCAAATCGAGCAGGAGAAAGGTAAAAAAGGGAAAGATCAGGCCCATGCCGAAGCCAAAACCGATCATGCGCAAAAAGAGGTCGTGGCTGATGCTTGAAGTAAGGCGTTTTTTCATGTGAGAATGGTTGTTGCTTGGTCGAAAAGATCTTGTGTGAGCAAGAATGTTGAACTTGTTTTTTACAAGCTGGGCTACTAGCGGTTAGGACGGGGTTTGTCAATCTTTCTTTTTGTGCAAGCGCATCATCATTATCTGGTGGTTTATTGTTACCGACTGCAAATCAGGCGTATTCGGCGTGGTGCGGCCAGCCAGAAAAAAAGGCAGGAGAGCCAGAGGGCGGCAATATCTAACATGAATGCAAGCTGATAAGAGTTGACACGATCAAAAACCAATCCGGAAAACCAGGCTCCGACGGCACCGCCGAAGCCCAGATTCAAAGATAAGAGACCGAAGATGCGACCGAAATGGCGACCCTGAAAGATATCGGCCGCGATTGAGGGGAACAGCGGGGCCGCGGCACCGTAACCAAAACCGAAACAGACGGCGAACAGATAGGGCAGCAGTTGCGGGTTAAAAGGCATCCCATGTAGAGCGAGCACTCCCAGCGTGGCGGAGGCCATGCCGATGGTGTTGGCGGTTTCCCGGTTCCAGCGATCGCCGAAAAATCCCAGAGTGATTTTGCCGATCGAGCCACAGATACCGAGCAGGCCGAAAATGGAGGCGGCATTGCGCGGCGACAGGCCGCCATCGACAAGACCGGCTACGGCGTGCAGCAATACGCCTTGAATGGCAAAGGGTCCGAGGAAAAAACCTCCGGCCAGAAACCAGAACTGGCGGGTTTTAATAGCCTTTTGACAGGTCCACTCAATCACCGTCCAGGAATGATTGAGAATGGTCGGAATGCCGCTGCGGCTCGGCCGTCCTGATGTCGGCGAGCAATCTTCGTTCGCCAGACCATCGGCCTGTAAACCCAGTTGCTGCGGATCACGGCGCTGGAAAAAGAGGTTGATCGGGATGGTGAAAAGCACTATGATCGCCAGAATCTGATAGGCGAAGCGCCACCCCTGACGACTGATCAATGCCTGCATTAAAGGAGGAATAGTCAGCATGCCGATTCCGACCCCGGACATGGCCAGCCCCATGGCCAGGCCTCGGCGGCGGACAAACCAACGGGGCAGAAAAGCGGCATGCGGAACAAAACCGATGAGACTGACCCCAATGGCGGCCAGAATTCCGTAAAACAGATAAAAATCATGCATCGTATTGGCCCGGGTCAGAGCCTTGAGAGCTACGGCCAGCCACAGCGCGCCGACCGGAATTACCAGGCGTGGCCCGAAGCGATCAATCAACCATCCGGTAAGAAAGGCGAAAAGATAATGGGAGATGGTAAAAAGCGAAAAAATTCCCGCCGTGTCCGCCCTCTGCCACGAAAAATCCGCAATGATGGCGAGATAGAAAACGGAGAATGAGTACCAGACGCCAAAGGCAACCCCCAGGGTTAAAAAGGAGGTTATAACAATTATCCAGCCATAGTAATAAAAATCGGGTTTTCCGTTTTTTCGCAAGAGGGCCTTTGCTCACAAGGAGTTAAGTTGTTCGACTTGCCTGGCGTGATTGGCCACCAAGAATGGCCATGTTTTGTATCAGTAAAGCTTAAGTCAACGCAACTATAAATTATCTTGATAACTTGGCCAAGCAGCATCAGCCTGTTTTCTCCGGAGGTTTAAGTTTTGAAAGTTTTTCTGTTTGTAGTCTCTCTGACGTTTATCCTGTCGGCCTGCAGTGGCCGGGAAGTCTCTTCCCCGGCTTTTACCGGCTCCCCTTATTTTGATCCGGATCGGCTCGACAAGGACGAAATCCTGCATCTGCCGACCGGCACCCTGATCAGTCGCGAGGAACTCTATTCTCTGCTGCAATCATCTGAAATCGTTTATTTTGGCGAAGGGCACGATAATATCTATGACCATCGGGTGGAGCTGGAGTTGATTAAAGAGTTCTGGCGGCGGCGGGCCGGACAACTGGCGGTCGGCCTTGAAATGCTGGCGGCGGTCAATCAGGACCAAATAGACCAGTGGCTGGCGGGAAAACTTGAGGACGAAGATTTTTTACGTCTTTTCGCCGCCGATTGGGGCTTGGATGATTTTGTTTATTATCGGGAAATATTCTCCTTTATCAAGGATCAACAAATTCCTCTGCGGGCCTTGAATATCTCCCGCCGGGAAAAAATGGCCTACATGGGCGGCGGCGGGACTCCCAGCCAAGGGAGCCTGCATGAGAAGCTGTCAGGGATTGACGATATTTATCAGGAGGAGGCCTTGCGGGCGATGTTTGCGGGCCACGCCGAGGGGCGGGGCGATCTTGAGATCTTTATGCGAATCCACCAGCTCTGGGAAAACACCATGGCCGAGAATATCGTGAACTGGCTTAAGAGCCCTGCGGGTGAAGGTAAAACCCTGCTGGTGCTCAGCGGCGCCTTTCATGTGGCCCACGGCTATGGTCTGCCGCGGCGGGTTTTTCAGCGTCTGCGGCGTCCTTACGCGATCGTGCTGACCCACACGCCATCCGACCTGGTTGAAAATGAGCGGCGCACGATGGAGGTCGATTTCCCGGGGCTTCCTCTCTATCTGGGCGATTTTATCTGGTGCGTACCCTATCGCAATCTCAAGGATGTTCAGGCTCGTCTCGGGGTGGGCTTGCGGGAAACCCCGAGCGGACTGGAAATTACCAAGCTCGAGGACGACGGCGCGGCCGCCGCCAATGGTCTGCTTCCGGGTGATCTGATTGTCGCGGTCGAGGGCCGGGAGAGCCGAGAGGTCTTCACGCTGAAAATGTTGCTGCTGAATAAGGTTAAAGGCGACACCATCGACCTGCGGATAGTTCGGGACGGCGTGGAAAAGGTTTTGGCGGTGCGCCTGTGAAACATTATTTATAAGAGCTTCACACGGGCTGACCGGCCGGCGCGGGGCGAAGATTTTTTCACGGTTTGACCTTCGGATCGTTTATCCTCAGTGTTTGTGCAGGGGACTATAATGTCGTCGCATTTTATCTGACTGCGGGAGTATCATGTTTAAAGATTCTTCGGCCGGACCGGTTGACCCCGAAAGCAATCGGCAATATTCACGGTTTGATCAACTTAATCCGCAGTGGTGGGATTTGCTGGCGAGACTGACCAACTCCGGCGAGGCTTTGCCGGAGCATGTGCGGCTGGTCGGAAATGAGCTGGAAATTCCATGGTTTAATCGCAGGCTGAGATTGAACCCGGCTGAACGGAATCTTTATTTTCAGCCATTGACCAGCGCTTCACCGAGTTGGCAGGAGGGGCTGGTAATTATGGTTTTATTCAAGTATCTGGCGGCCCATCGCCGGCTGCCGCCCCCCTCTGCCTTGAGCAATGAAAATCATTTGTCCGGCGGTCCTACCTTTTTTCGCGGGCCGCACCTTTCCGCCTCAACCCTGATAGCCCGCCGTTTCAGCGCCGCCGGTGCGCAAATGCTGAAACAAGGTGAACTCTGGGGCGGCAGACCCGCGTGTTATGGTGAGTTTTCGCTTTCTTTTGAGGTTTTCCCGGGGCTTGACTGGCAGGTCGTCCTTTGGGAGGCCGATGCCGAGTTTTCGGCCCGGGCCCAGTACCTTTTCGACAAGGGCCTGGAAAAGGTCTTCCCTCTCGATGTCATCTGGGCCCTGGGCAATGTCATTGCCGCCAAACTGATGAATGCCGGTTCAGTCATTTTAAGAACGGAAGTGCAAAAAACAGAAATCCGATTCTAAGGGGGTATTATTTCTTCTTGACTTCCGCGGCCATATAGATGTTGGGTAAAGGGCTAGGGAGTGTAGATTGTTACGATAAACCTCAACTTCGTGATTTTTTCACAAAGTTGAGGTTGGCAATGGCAATTAACTGACCATGCCGCACCAAACTATTGAGTTATGTTCTTTAGGTATGGCTCTCAAAATAGGTATTGTAATCAGTTGTGATTAATGCTTATAGGATCTGCGCAAAAATTAATAAGCATTAATCTCAACTTTCTGAGTTGGGTTAGGCAGCTAAATTTACAGTATTATTCAGGGTTGATCTTCTACCTGTTTCAATAAAGTCGATTGCCGCGCCCATAATCGCGTTAATCATAGCGGAAATTACGGATTCTGCAACATTGGCCGATGCCCGAATCTTTTCTAGTTATGACAACCGAAATTTGACCAGTTGTGATTATCGAAAATTGATCACCCTG